>NZ_JBITCU010000006.1:278879-388034 GCF_044453545.1 Streptomyces sp. NPDC051664
CGCCCTCGCCCCCTCCCTCTCCCCGTCTCCCACCACCCCCGCCCCCCCCCCCCCCCCCCCCCCCCCCCCCCCCCCCCCCCCCCCCCCCCCCCCCCCCCCCCCCCGCCCCAAGGTCGCGCCGCAAAGCGGCTCCTTCTTCGCTCTGTAAGGCGCGCCGAACTACTACAGGCAGCCCCTTCTTTGTCCTAAGAGGGAAGACGCTGCGTCACCTGCGTCACCCGGACCGGAAAACGGCACCTGACCAGCGCCGATAGCGATGACGCAGACGGCGGGCTCTGCGTCATCCTGCGTCACCTGCGTCACCCGGTGACGCAGCCGATGACGCACCGGTGACGCACCGGTGACGCACTCTCGATCCGCAGCGTCACCCAAAACCGCAGGTCAGAGGCTTAAGTGACGCTGATGACGCGGTGACGCAGAAATCCGAACCTCGGACAGGCAGGCGCATCCGCTACCCCTGCAAGGCCCCCAGGCCCACTCCTTCGCTCCAAGGGAGATCTCCGCATGGACACGGCCCCCGTCGACACACTCGATAACACCCTCGTACTGCTCACCGTGGAGGAGGCTGCCCGCCGCCTCCGGATCGGCCGCACCGTCTGCTACCGGCTCATCAGCTCGGGAGAGCTGGAATCCATCACCGTCGGCCGCCTCCGCAGGGTGCCCGCCGATGCCGTACCCGAGTTCGTCACCCGCTGCCGCAAGAGGCGGCCCACCACCACTATCACCATCGCCACGACGGCCTGAGGAGCACTCATGGCAGAAGAGAAGAGCAAGCGCACTCGACAGCCCAACGGCCGGTCCTCGATTTACCTGGGCAAGGATGGGAAGTGGCACGGCCGCGTAACCGTCGGCATCAGGGATGATGGCAAGCCGGACCGCCGTCACGTCGAACGCAAGTCCCGTGCCGAGGTGACCAAAGCCGTCAAGGAACTTGAACATGGGCGCGACGCCAAGACGCTGCGCAAGCCGGGGCGTGCCTGGACCGTGGCCACGTGGCTCACGCACTGGGTGGAGGACATCGCCCCGCTCGGAGTCAACGAGAACACGATGGTTGGCTACGGGGTCGCGGTCAGGAAGCACCTGATCCCGGGCCTCGGAGCGCACAAGCTGGACAAGCTCAGGCCCGAGCACATCGAGCACCTTTACGGCCGGATGATGGCGGCCGGCAGCAAGCCAGGCACTGCCCACCAGGTTCACCGCACCTTCCGCACCGCCCTCAATGAGGCGGTGCGGCGGGGGCGCCTCGGACAGAACCCCGTGCGTCTGGCCAAGGCGCCCCGGGTGCGGGAAGAGGAGATCGAGCCGTTCACCGTCGAAGAGGTACAGAGGCTGCTGCGGGCTGCCGACGATCGGCGGAACTCGGCTGGTGGGCCGTTGCGCTGGCGCTCGGACTGCGGCAGGGCGAGGCGCTGGGACTCAAGTGGACCGACGTGGACCTTGGGCGTGGCGTTCTCATGGTCCGGCGTAGTCGACGCCGACCGCAGTACGCCCACGGCTGCGCCGACGCCAAGGCATGCGGGCGTAAGGCCGGGTACTGCCCCCAGCGGCAGCGAACCAATCCGGAGACGGCAGACACCAAGTCCCGCGCCGGCCGCCGGGCGGTCGGACTCCCGCAGCAGCTCGTGGACCTGCTCCGTACACACCTGAAGCGACAGGACGCGGAGAAGGCAGCTGCCGGAGAGCAGTGGACCGAAGAGGGATGGTTGTTCGCCACGGTAACCGGTCGGGGCACGTCTCCTCGTACGGACTACGACGACTGGAAGGAGCTGCTACAAGTCGCGAAGGTACGCGACGGCCGATTGCACGACGCTCGCCATACCGCCGCGACGGTGCTGTTGATCCTGGGAGTGTCGGAGCGGGCGGTCATGGGGCTCATGGGGTGGTCCTCCACCGCCATGGCTGCCCGGTATCAGCACATGGTCGACACGGTCCGAAACGACGTCGCGCGGCAGGTCGACGGACTCATCTGGAAGCAGACCAGCGATCGTTCGGACGCTGATGACTATGGCGCTGGTGGGGCGCTCGTGCCGGTCGGCTGAGCCGGGCAGGGCTGCCGTCCCTCGGGAGGGACGGCAGCCCAAGCCTCCAATCTCCATGCGAGCCTCCGCTCCGATCTTGCATGCTGCCGTCATGGACGAGGGGATAGCGGCGGTACTGGCCGGAGTTGCTGGACTGGTGGGGGCTGGAATCGGTGGCTTTTGGGCCGCTTGGGGAGCGAAGACTGGTGCGGAGACGGCGGCTCACGCCACACAGAAGCAAGTGCGTGATCAAGCTGTCGTAGCGCATGAGCAGTGGCTCCAGGAACGACGACTGGACGCAGTAAACGAGATGTACGTGGCATACGCGCGCTACGTGGACTCGGTTACCGCGATGAAAGCTCTGCTGGACAGTCATGGCGGTTCAGTGGACCTTGCCGCCGAACAGGTTCGAGAGAATCAGATCGGCCCTGGAGTCGATGCAGTCGAGCGGGCTCACTATCGGATCAGGCTGCTTGGGGCAGAGGAAGTGCGTGGGACGTCTGGGGATCTACGCGATGCCGTTCGGCGCCACGCCGATGCCGTGATCGAGTGGCGCCGGCTATTCCTGGTCGTTGGGGCTGAGCAAGCTCGGACAGGCGGGGCAAGGGACCGCGCCGCCGCCGACCTGGAGCGGGTACGGGAGCGCGTGCGATGGGTGCGGGAAGCGAGGCGGAAAGCTGAGGAACTCGCCCCCGCAACAGGTCGTGCCCTGACTGCGTTCACGTCGAGCGCGCGCGAGGCGCTTCATCAAGGCCCCCGTCTCGGGGCCGCTCGAAGGCCCAACTGAGACGGAAACTGAGACGGAGCAGCACGAAGGGCCCGGTCCAAATGGACCGGGCCCTTCGTCTACCTGCGGTAGCGGAGGGATTTGAACCCTCGGTGAGTTTCCCCACACTCGCTTTCGAGGCGAGCTCCTTCGGCCGCTCGGACACGCTACCGAGAGAGAGCTTAGACCATCTCGGCCGTGGGTCGAAATCCGATTCCCCGGCGTGCGCGGAAGCCGGGCCGGAGGTGGGGGTGCCGCGTCGTCAGCGGTCGCGGAAGAAGGCCGTCAGCTGGGCGGAACAGGCGTCCTCCAGGACCCCGTGGATCACTTCGGGGCGGTGGTTGAGCCGCCTGTCCCGTACGACGTCCCAGAGCGAACCCGCCGCGCCCGCCTTCTCGTCCCGTGCCCCGTAGACCACACGGGCCACCCGGGACTGCACGAGCGCGCCCGCGCACATCGTGCACGGCTCCAGGGTGACCACCAGCGTGCACCCGGAGAGCCGCCACTCGCCGAGCGCCGCGGCGGCCCGGCGCACAGCGAGGATCTCGGCGTGCGCGGTCGGATCACCGGTCGCCTCGCGTTCGTTGTGCCCCGTGGCGAGCAGGTCACCACCCGGGCCGAGGACGACGGCGCCGACCGGCACATCGCCGGCCCGCGCCGCGAGCGCGGCCTCGTCCAGGGCGCGGCGCATGGGCGCCCGCCACGGGTCCCGTACAGGATCGTGCGGTTCTGGCAGTCGGTGCGGGCCCGGTCGTTCGGTCACCCGCGGACCTTAACGGACGGTTTCCAGGACCTCGGCCGCTCCCAGCGCGTCCGCGATCTCCACCAGTGCGTCCGTCCGCAGCATCAGCAGCTCCTTCTCGGGGAGTCCGAGGTCGGCCAGGACCCCGGTGTCACCGAGCGGACCCGTCGGTACGGCGTCGGCGTCGAGCCCGTCGTCGTTGTCGTCGTTGTCGTCGAGGTCGGTGTCGTTGTTGTTGTTGTCGGTGGCGTGGTCCGGCTCGCCGTCCTCCGTACCGTCGAGGCCGACGAGCTCTTCGAGGGCGGCAATCGAGTCCTCGGCCTCGGGTTCACGGCCGAGCAGTTCATCGGTGAGCAGGATCTCCCCGTAGGAGGAGCGGGCGGCGGCGGACGCGTCCGAGATGTAGATACGGGGGTCCTCCTCACCGTCCACCCGGATGACGCCGAACCAGGCGTCCTCCTGCTCGATGAAGACGAGCACCGTGTCCTCGTCCACCGAGGCCTCACGGGCCAGATCCGTCAGATCGGACAGGGTCTCCACATCGTCGAGTTCCGTGTCGCTCGCTTCCCACCCGTCTTCGGTGCGCGCGAGCAGTGCGGCGAAGTACACCGTGACTCTCCCACTGGTCATAGGGGTGTCGGTCCGGCGGGAGGACAGTCGGTGATCCGGCTGTCCTGTGCCCCGCCCATCGGAATCGTGGCAGAAACCGAGCGTTCGCGAGAGGAGTTCGACCGTTGCGTCGTCCATGAGTTGTCGACAACACCGCTTCCAGGGGGCCGTCCGGCGGTCCCGGCGGCTACCAGCGGAAGGCCCGCATCCGCATGGCTTGGCGCATTCGGGCGGCCCTGGCCCGGCGTGGCTGGACCCGGTCGCGCAGCGCCTTCGCCTCATGAAGCTCACGCAGGAACTGGGCGCGGCGCCTGCGGCGCTCCTCGTCCGTCTCGGGCGCGTCCAGCGTGTCCCGGCGGCCCTGCGTGTCCTGCGGTTCCGGCTGGTCCCGCTCCTGCTGCTCCCCGTCGGGCATCGGCGCATCACCCCAAGGCTGGGTCCGTATGCCCTCACCTTCCCTCCGAACGGGCGATTGATGCCAGCGCACGGGTGCGGGTGGCCCGGCTACTGTTGAGCCCATGCGGATCCACGTCGTCGACCACCCGCTGGTCGCGCACAAACTCACCACCCTGCGCGACAAGCGCACCGACTCCCCGACCTTCCGGCGGCTCGCCGACGAGCTGGTCACCCTGCTCGCCTACGAGGCCACCCGGGACGTGCGCACCGAGCAGGTCGACATCGAGACCCCGGTGACGCCGACCACCGGCGTGAAGCTGTCGCACCCGCGGCCCCTGGTCGTGCCGATCCTGCGGGCCGGTCTGGGCATGCTCGACGGCATGGTGCGGCTGCTGCCGACCGCCGAGGTCGGCTTCCTGGGCATGATCCGCAATGAGGAGACGCTCAAGGCGGAGACGTACGCCACGCGGATGCCGGAGGACCTCTCGGGCCGTCAGGTGTACGTCCTGGACCCCATGCTCGCCACCGGCGGCACGCTGGTCGCGGCCATCCAGGAGCTGATCAAGCGCGGTGCGGACGACGTCACCGCCGTTGTGCTGCTCGCGGCGCCCGAGGGCGTCGAGGTGATGGAGCGCGAGCTGGCCGGCACGCCGGTCACCGTGGTCACCGCCTCGGTCGACGAGCGGCTCAACGAGAACGGCTACATCGTGCCGGGGCTCGGCGACGCGGGCGACCGGATGTACGGCACCGTCGGCTAGGGCCACTCCGGCCCGACGGTTCCGAAGAAGGCTCTCGGCCCTCGCATCCTGTACTGCGGTGTCACCCGCAGGAGGGTGCGGGGGCCGGCTTGTTCAGTGCGGTAAGGGCCGCAGCAGCGACCTTCGGGGTGTTCAGCTTCTTGAACGCCGTACCGAGGATCAGATCGACATCCGCCGTCTTGCGGGTGTCGGTCTTCGGCGTGGCGCCCGCCAGCTGCGTACCGAGGACCGGGAACGTGCCGTTCGTGGCCGCCGGGGCGCCCAGCAGGACCCCGGGACCGGGGACCTTCTTGTCGTACGCGGCAGAGGCGTTGCCTACCTTGCCGATGCGGAAGCCGCGCTTCTTCAGCTCGTCGGCCGCGGCCTTGGCGAGGCCGCCGCGCGGTGTCGCGTTGTAGACGTTGACCGTGATCCTCGCCGGCTGCGGGAGCGCCTTCGCGGGCGCGGACGGCTTGACGGAGGGGCAGTCGGCCTTGCGGTCGGCGGCGCTGGCCGTCCTGTCGCCGGTGAAGACGTCGATGAGCTGCAGCGTGCCCCATCCGGCCAGCCCGAGGGTCACCACGGAGGCGAGGGACACGAGGACCAGTCTGCGGCGGTGCCGGGGGCGCCGCATGCGCGGATATTTGTCGCCCGTGATGCGGTACTTTCCGCCCAGGCCGGGGGGAGTGAGCATGCTCATGGGCGCAGCGTAGTGCGACCCGGTGAAGATGCGTACTAAATGATCAACCGATGGCACCCGTCCGGGTGCGAATGCACCCGAAAGCACCCGATGGGTGCCGTTCGTCAGCCGAGTTCGAGGACCCGGGCGTGCAGCACCTGGCGTTGCTGGAGTGCTGCGCGAACCGCGCGGTGCAGCCCGTCCTCCAGGTAGAGGTCGCCCTGCCACTTCACGACATGGGCGAACAGGTCGCCGTAGAACGTGGAGTCCTCGGCGAGGAGGGTTTCGAGGTCCAGCTGACCCTTGGTCGTCACCAGCTGGTCGAGGCGGACCGGGCGCGGCGCGACATCCGCCCACTGCCGGGTGCTTTCCCGGCCGTGGTCGGGATAAGGCCGCCCATTTCCGATGCGCTTGAAGATCACACGGAAAGCCTACCGGCCTGGAGCCTCCGGGCGCAGCTATGGAACGGTACTGCGATGCTGACCAGAGCGTCATAAATGTAGACATTCCGGAATAGAGGCCGTGATGAGTGGCAGCGACAGCACGGGCGGGAGCGCGGAATCGGGCAACGAAGACGGCGTCGGCGAGGGCCTGGGGGAGGACGTCGGCGTGCTGCCGCAGCAGGCCCGGGAGATCGCGGACGGGTACGCCGTCGACGGCGCCGCCCTCGACCTGGGGGCGCTGCTCTGGGACGGTGCATGCCTGCCTGCTGCGCAGATCCGCATCCCGCTGGCGATGCTCAACCGGCACGGACTCGTCGCCGGCGCCACCGGCACCGGCAAGACCAAGACCCTCCAGCTCATCGCCGAGCAGCTGTCGGCCGACGGCGTGCCGGTCTTTCTCGCCGACATCAAGGGCGATGTGTCCGGCATCGCCGCTCCCGGCGCGCCGGGCGGCAAGGTTACCGATCGGGCCGGGCAGGTCGGGCAGCAGTGGGAGGCCAAGAGCTTCCCGTGCGAGTTCTACGCGCTCGGCGGCATCGGCCCCGGCATTCCGCTGCGGGCGACGGTCACCGACTTCGGTCCCGTACTGCTCTCCAAGGTGCTCCAGCTGAACCGTACGCAGGAGCAGTCGCTCGGCCTGATCTTCCACTACGCCGACGCCAAGGGCCTGGAGCTGGTGGATCTGAAGGATCTGCGGGCCGTCGTCGCATTTCTCGTCTCGGACACCGGCAAGCCCGAACTCAAGGGGATCGGCGGGCTCTCCACGGCCACGGCCGGGGTGATCCTGCGTTCGCTCACAGCCTTCGAACAGCAGGGGGCGGGCGACTTCTTCGGCGAGCCGGAGTTCGAGACGGCGGAGTTCCTGCGGCAGGCGCCGGACGGCCGGGGGCTGGTCTCCGTGCTGGAACTGGCGGCCGTACAGGACAAGCCGCAGCTCTTCTCGACGTTCCTGATGTGGCTGCTCGCGGATCTCTTCCACGACCTGCCGGAGGTCGGCGATCTCGAGCGGCCCAAGCTGGTGTTCTTCTTCGACGAGGCGCATCTGCTCTTCAACGGGGCGTCGAAGGCGTTCCTGGACTCGATCACGCAGACCGTGCGGCTGATCCGTTCCAAGGGAGTGGGCATCTTCTTTGTCACGCAGACCCCGCGCGATGTACCGGGGGATGTGCTGGCGCAGCTCGGCAACCGGGTGCAGCACGCGCTGCGGGCGTTCACCCCGGACGACGCGAAGGCGCTACGGGCGACGGTGAAGACGTTCCCGAACTCGTCGTACGACCTGGAGGAGTTGCTGACCGGGCTGGGCATCGGCGAAGCGGTGATCACCGTGCTGAGCGAGACGGGCGCGCCGACGCCGGTCGCCGCGACGCGGCTGCGGTCGCCGCAGTCGCTGATGGGTCCGCTCGGCGCGGCGGAACTGGACGCGGCCGTGAAGGGATCGTCGTTGTACGGGAGTTACGCACAGCCGGTGGACCGGGAGTCGGCGTACGAGAAGCTCACCGCCGAGCACGAGGCGGAGCAGCGGGCCGCGGCGGAGGCCGCGGGCCGGCCGGCGAAAGAGCCGGCGAAGAAGTCCGGGCAGCGGGAGGACGATGCTTCGCTGGTGGAACAGGTGGTGGGGAGCGGAGTGTTCCGGTCGCTGGCGCGGTCGGTCGGTACGCAGCTGGGGCGGGAGATCTCGCGCTCGCTCTTCGGCACGGCGCGCCGCAGGAGGTAGCGGAGGCGGTGCGGTGGGAGGCGGACAGCGGCTCCCACCTGAGAACAGCCGGCACGGCGGCTGTGCGCCGCTGCGGCTTCACCTCTTCTTTGCCGCCGCAGCCGCCTTTGCCGCCGCCTTCGCCTCCTGTTTGTGCGCGCGGACCTCGGCGAGTGAGTCGGGGCCGGTGATGTCGGCGACCGAGCGGTGCGACCCCGCCTCCCCGTACGGACCCGCAGCGGCCCGCCAGCCGGTCGGCCGGACGTCCAGTTGCTTGCCGAGCAGCGCCAGGAAGATCTGCGCCTTCTGGGCGCCGAACCCGGGCAGCGCCTCCAGCCGTTTCAGCAGCTCGGCGCCGGTCCCGGCGTCGCTCCAGACCGCGCTCGCGTCACCGTCGTACTCCGCGACCAGGAACTGGCACAGCTGCTGTACCCGTTTGGCCATGGAGCCGGGATAGCGGTGCAGAGCGGGTTTGGCGGTGAAGAGCTCGGTGAACGCCTCGGGGTCGTAGGCAGCGATCTCATGGGCGTCCAGGTCGTCGGAGCCCATCCGCTGCGCCAGGGTGAACGGGCCGGAGAAGGCCCACTCCATCGGGACCTGCTGGTCCAGCAGCATGCCGATCATGGCCGCGAGCGGGCTGCGGCCGAGAAGCTCGTCCGCTTCCGGCTGCTGCGCGATCCGCAAGGTGAGGGCCTTGTTCCTGTTGCTCTGTGTCATGTCTTCGATCATCGCGACAGGGGCGGGCGACGGCGAGTCCAGGGGCTGCCGATGGCCGTCTGCTGCCGCTGAAGGGGGGACGCGGGCGAAGGCGCCACGGCTCAGGCATGACCCGACCCGAAGCCCCGATGTGCCGGACGCGCGATGCGGCTGCCGGCCACACCGATGCCCGGCTCGGCCGCCGAACGCCCCGCAGCGGCCCGGATCAGACGGACGGTTGCCAGCCGAGAGCCGGACCGAGCACGGTGGCGATGTCGGTGAGGATCTGGACGTAGTCGTCGTGGTCGAAGGTGAAGGGCAGTGCGAACGCGACCTCGTCGACCTCCCGGAAAGCGGCGTGCGCATGGAGCCGTTCGGCGATCTCGGCGGAACTTCCGACGAGGTCGGGCGCGAACATCATGCGGGCCGGCCCCTGCGGCGCGGTGGTGCGCGGCATCCGCTCGCGGGCGTATGCCTCGTACTTGGCACGCTGCTGCGCCGAGGCGGTGTCGGTGGGGATGACGACCAGCCCTTGGGAGACGCGGGCACGGTCGCCATCGGGGTGATGGGCGCGGAAGGCCCGGATGTGCGAAAGCTGGATCTCGGCGAAGTCCTCCGACTCCTCCGCCTTCACGACACTGCTGGTCAGGAAGTTCATGCCCTGCTCACCCGCCCAGCGGGCCGACGGCAGGCTGCCGCCGCCGTACCACATGCGGCCGGCCAGGCCGGGGGAGTGCGGCTGGACACGGTCGGAGTACGCCTCGAAGCCCTCCGTACCGCTGAAGTCTGTGGCCCGCTCCCCCCGCACGAACGCCAGGAGCCGTCGCACGCGTTCGTAGCCGAAGTCCTCGGCGTCGCCGGTGTCGGGGTGGAGCGCGTGCTTCACCCGCTCGTAGTGCATGGGGGGACCGACGCTGACCCCCGGGTTGAGGCGGCCCCCCGACAGGATGTCGACGGTCGCCAGGTCCTCGGCGAGCCGGAGCGGATTCTCCCAGCCCAGCGGGGTGACGGCGGTACCCAGCTGGATGCGGCTGGTGCGCTGGGAGGCCGCCGCCAGAACGACGACGGGGGAGGAGATGCCGTACTGCAGATGCCGGTGCCGCACCCACGCGCTGTCGAAGCCCAGTCGCTCGCCCAGCTCGATGATCGAGAGGGTCGACTCGTGGCCCCGGCTCGGATCGGTCTCGTCGAACAGCCCGATGGTCAGAAAGCCGAGCTTCCGCAGTGGCTTCGAGGTCGGCACAGCATTCCTCCATCGTTCTCGGCAGGCACTGCCGTACACCGGCGTTGCCCCGATTGTCGCCGATGACGAAAGGGCCCCACCGCTCGCGGTGGGGCCCTTCAACCAGTAGTACGACGTCGAGCCGATCCGAGTCGCCGCGGTTCTTCGCCGCCACTGTCTTGGCCGGCGGCGCGTCGAGGTCGGACCGACGACGCAGGCGGGCCGTCACCGTGCCGGTGTCTACTGGTCGCGGAGCGCCTGCTCGACGGCGTCCCTCACGCGGGCGTCCTCACGCGCCTTGCGCCGTACGCGGTTGCGGCGCCGGAGAACGAGTGCCCCGGCGATCACCGCGATCACGACGACGACCAGGATCAACAGCGTCCACGGGACGGCCCAGCCGTGTGTCGTGGCCTGGACCGGCTTGAGCGCACTGGTGGAGCCCGACGCGTCGGTGAGCAGAGGTGTCAGGGTCGCGGTGGCGGCCAGGCTGACTCCGGGCGCCACACCGTGAACGGGCACCTTCACCTTCCAGCTCTCACCGGGGAGCAGCTCCGGCGGGGCGGCGATGTCGCCCGCCGCGGACCGCAGCCACCCGAACGGGCCGGAGACCGACACCGTCTGCTTGGCCGACAGGATGGTGTTGCCGGTGTTGTGGATCGTGTAGGTGACGGTGGCGTCGCCTTTGGCGAACGGGTTGAACGACCCGGCGTAGCCCACGTGGAGGTCCTCGACTGCGAGCTTCGGCTTGAGCTCGCCGCTGACCCGCAGCTTGACGCGGATGCCGAGGCGCCGGTCCACGTTGATGCCCTCGGCGTCGTCGGACTGCCGCAGGGAGGTGAGGATGCCGCCTGTGTAGTCGCCGGGTGTGGCGTTCTCCGGCACGGCGACCGTGAAGGGGACCTTCGCGGACTTGCCGGGCTTGATCACGACGCTGTCGCGGCCGGCGTGGACCCAGGCGCCGATGCCGACGGACTTCTTGTCCTTGGTGAGCAGATCGAGCTGGCCGGTGCCGGTCGTGAAGCCGTCGGCGGCGTAGACGGCGAGTTCGAGCGGGGACTTGCTGTGGTTGGCGACGACCATGGTGTCCTTGATCTGTCTGCCGGGGTTCACGCCGTAACTGAAGCTGGAGCGGTCGTCGCCGTACCCGTTCGCGGCCGTTCTGACCGTCCAGGTGACGTCGCCGTTGTCTGCCAGAGCGGGGTCGACACGCAGGCCGACGATCGCGAGGGCCATGAGCAGGGCCAGAGTGGCGGTACGAGCGAGCGCGCTGGCGGTGGTCTTCCGGCGCGTGACGGGCGGGTGCATGTCGGGTTTCTCCTGGAACTTCAGGCGGGGCGGGGCACCGGGAGGTGCCCCGCCCCGCCAGGTTGGGACGGGTCGATCAGCTGCTCAGTGCGGTGATCGTCAGAGTGGCGCGGTAGCCACCCTTGGCGACGCTGTCCGGGATCTTCAGACCCAGGTCGGCGCCGAGCTTGGCCCCACCACGGGCGTGGCCCTGGTCGGCGTAGGCAAGACCGCGCGAGACGGACAGGCCCTTGCCGTTGTCGTCGTAGCCGGAGGTCACCGATTCGCCGCTGGTTGCGCCGGCGCCCTGGTCGAGGACGTACGGGCTCCAGCCGAGGTACGAGCCGGAGAACTTCTTGTCGGCGTCCTTGAAGTCGCTCACGTTGGCCGAGATCGACCACGGGGCGAGCGAACGGCGGCTGTCCGACACGGTGATCGGGTTGATCTTGCCGGAGGCCTCGAAGTGGTCACCGTTGCGCTCCTGCGCGGTGCCGAGGTCCACCAGGCCGTTGTAGCCGTCGATCGTCCAACCGAACTCGCCCGGGGCCGGGTTCGGCACGTTGACCTGGAGGTCCTGGCCGGTGCCGTGGTTCGGGTGCACCTGGAACTTGTCGACGGTTGAGCCGACAGGCTGGTCCGCGTCGGTGTTGTTGCAGGACATGCCCTGCTCGACCTCGGAGTTCGGGGCCGCGCAGGTGCCGCTGCGAATGTCCTCGACCACGAGTTTGTCGCTGCGCACCTGGACCTTGACGTAGGTGCGGACGTGCTCCTGGTTCTGGACCGAGTTGTACCAGTAGTTGTTCGGGTTCTGCGGGTCGGCACCGTTGCCGGCACCGCTGGCGCCGCTGCTGTCCGGCTTCGTGATGTCGTAGTACTTCGAGCCCGAAGCGGAGTTGGCGGTCACGTAGATGACGCCACCGGGACCGGGGTACAGGTCAGCGGCGCCGGGCTTCTCGTCCGGGTTCGCCTTCTGGCCGTTCTTGATCTCGTAGCTGCGCGAGTAGCTGTGGTCGTGGCCCTGGAGGACCAGGTCGACACCGAGCTTGGAGAACGCGTCCGAGAAGTCGACGCGGCGGACCTTGTTGTCGTTGTCCTTGGCGTGGGAGGCCGGCGAGTAGATCGCGTGGTGGTAGCTGAGCACCTTCCACTTGGCCTCGGCGCCGTGCTGGTTGATCACGTCGGTCACGTACTTGATGTGCGCCGCGTCACCGCCGCCGCCCTGGGAGGTGGCGTAGCTGTTGCTGTTGAGGTTGATGAACAGCACATCCTTGTAGATGTACCAGTAGTCACCGCCGGACGTGTTGGACGCCGGGTTGCCGTTGGAGTACAGCGGGGCCGAGCGGTCCGTGTTCGGGGTGGTGAAGTGCTGCTCGTACGCCTTGCCGCCGACGTCGTGGTTACCGATGGTGGGAGCCCACGGGTACTGGCGGAGCTTGTCGGGGGCCAGGAAGGAGTTCCACTGGGACTCGGTGTTCGCGGACTCGACCTGGTCACCGCCCGACAGCAGCAGTTCGGCGTTGGGGTTGGCCGCCAGCGAGACGTTCACGGTGTCCTGCCAACCGGCCTGGTCCTGCGCCAGGTTGCCGGACGAGCCGATCTGCGGGTCGCCGAAGAACAGGAAGTCGTAGTCGCCCTCGAAGTCCTGCGTCTTGAAGGAGTACGTGGAGGACCAGTTGCCCTCGGTGCCCACACGGTAGGAGTACGCCGTGTGCTCCTTCAGGCCCGTGATCGTCGCGTGGCGGTTGAAGCCGCCGCTGGTCGCGATGTTCGCCGCGCCGGTGGCGTCGAAGTTGGCAGCGTCCGCCGGGAACTCGCCGTTGACGAGCGCGGTGGTCGGGGCGACCTGGAGCTTCTGCGCGGTGTCCGCCGAGGAATACCAGGTCACGGTGCGCTGGGCCTCGTTGGCGCCCACGCCGAGTATGACGCCGGTGAGCGTGGCGGATTCGGCGGCGGCGGCGGGGGACGCCGTGCCGCTGCCGAGGGCTACGGCCAAGCCCAGGAATGCCGCTGTGGCCCCAGTGGCCACGCGACGCCGTACAGACCCGGGAGCCTGTCTCTTGGTGCTCGATGTCATTGTTTTATGTTCCTTTTACGCACATGAGTGCACGGAATGGAGATCATTACGATTCCTTCACATGGTTAACCCGCGACAAATGCCGTATCGGAGTTGGCTGAACATCTTGCGGGACCTGATTCGGTCTCAGATCTCGAAGGCCCGCTGCACGAACCACACCAGCCCCACGGCTGACACGCCGGCCGAGATCACGCCGGTCGCCCAGAGGCCGGCCGTCGGCGCCCGGTGACGCAGCACGATCAACAGCGGGAAGACGACGGCGATGATGGTCAACTGCACAGTCTCGATACCGACGTTGAACACCAGCAAGGACCAAAGCAGGGTCCACGACCACGCCTCGTCGATGCCCAGCGCGCCCGCGAAGCCCAGGCCGTGCACGAGGCCGAAACAGAACACGACCCCGAGGCGGGTCCAGCCCGCACGGTCCAGGCTGAAGTGACCGCGCCCCACCGTCTCGAGGTCGGACGCGTGGCCGCGGCGCCGCCAGAGCCGCCACAGGTGCCAGCCGGCCACCACGGCGATCGACAGCGCGATGATGGGCTCCACGATGCTCGCAGGCACGTGGACCAGACCGAGGGCGGCGAGCATGAACGTCACCGAGTGCGCCAGGGTGAAACTCGTTGCCACGAGCACGATCTCGCGCAGACGCCTTGACCCGGCGATGAGTGCCAGCAGGAACAGGATGTGGTCGACCCCGCTCAGCAGGTGCTCGCCACCCAGGCGAAAGAACTCCCAAAACCGTTCGTACCAGGCCTGACCGATCGAGAAGGAAGGGTGACCGGCGTCGAGTGCGGCACTGCCCGAGCGGCCGTCGAGCTCGTAGGTGACGATCGTCTTGGTGTCCTTGACGTACGTCTCGGCATCGGGGAACAGCCCGCTGCGCACCTCGAGGTCGTCGCCCCGCTCGGAACATGCCCAGTCGAGCAGCAGACCGGCGTACGGCACGTCCTCCCGCCGGTCGATCGTGAAGTCGCCGACCCGTGTCGGCGTGCACGCCCTGCCGTCCGAGGTGACCGAGAATCGCTCGGCCACATACCTGACGGCCGACTCCGCATGGGCGTTGAGCGCCGCGGCCTGTTCCTCGGGGCCACCGGTCTCGAACGCGGCGTTACCCGTCTCGAAGAGGGGGTCGTCGTCCTCGTAGTCGGCGGCGGATACGACGAAGAGGTCGTATTCGAGCCCCAGCTTCGTCCGTATGTGGCCGTCGTCGCCCTCGGCGACGTCGACGTACGCGGTCGACGTGAACCCGTGGGCGGACGCCGGTTGACCTGCGCTCAGGAAAGCGATCACGGCCGCGGTGATCCCGACGATGATGAGACGGACCCGTTGTGACATGTTGCTCCTTCAGGTTGCCAGTGCACGGTGCGCGTCACGGGTGAACACGACACGGGCGGCCGACGAACTGTGGAACAACAAACGCGATAACGACACCTGTGGATGAAGGCGGCACGGACCGGGATAGCAGGATGTAGGCGCACCATCCGCCACCACTCGGAGGACGATCGCCTTGCATTCCCTGCTTCGGGCCGCTGCCGCGCTGGCCGCGGCCGCCGCGCTGGTCACCGGATGCAGCTCCGGCGACGACTGGTCACAGCCGCACCCCGAGCCCACTGCCGTCGGCACGCTCGGTCCGGGGTTCGTCGACCCCTCTTCCCCACCCCCTCCGGAGGGGACCGCCACGCCGCGGCCCGGCTCCTGGACCGGGGTCCACCCGCCGAAGGACTACCGCGTGGTCCTGCTCACGTCGGGTGACGAGCGCCCCACCAAGACTCTCGTGACGGCGGTCCAGCACTGGGCCGAGGACGAACACCTCGACCTCAGAACGGTGACCGCCGACGGCCCGTCCGACCTCGTTCCCAGCATCACCGAGGCTCTCGATATGGGCCCGGACCTCATCGTCAGCGCGGGCAACGACCTCGTCGACGCCCTCGCGACGGTCACCCCGAACCACCTGTCCCAGCAGTTCCTCGTCGTGGGCGCGGAGCTGGCCGAGCCCACCCACAACGTCACGGCGGTCGACTGGTCCGGTGCGTCCTTCCGCGGTGAAGGGCTCGGCATGTCCTCGACGTACGACCCCGGCTCGTTCACCACCGAGCGCTGCGCGGCCGCCATCAGGGCGGGCGTCGCGTCCGTGCTCAACGACCTGACCGGGATCGTGATCTGGCTCGACAACCCCTCTGCCGGGGGCTGAGCGCCGAAGCCTGCCGCGAGAGTGCCGGTCGACCCCACTCGCTGATGGCAGCGATCAGCACGGCCGCTCGTATCGGACGCCGGGTTCGCCGGCGCGCGTGGCCACCGACGGGAGCGGCCCGGAGGGATCCGAAAAGTCTCGTTGGGACTCCAGACGGGACCACGAACGTCGAAGGGCCCCACCGCAAGCGGTGGGCCCTTCGACGTATGCGCGGTGAGAGCAATGGCGGAGGATACGAGATTCGAACTCGTGAGGGGGCGCCCCCAACCCGCTTTCCAAATGCCCGTCTGCGGGTCCGGTGGGGGACACGTGCGTTCTTGGTTGTGGCAACTCCGTACAGCGTCGGACGCGGGTGAATGAGACCAGGGCTGAGACTGTCCTCGACGCTTGCCGGGCGGACGCCGGTCCACCGACGGCTGCGCACGCGCGGCGGCCATCGCCCATTGGGGAGGCGTCGCGCACTCATTCGGGCGCATCACCCGCGCCGTCGTCACCTCTCACTCTCCCCTGTGGTTTGAGTGATCTTCCGTAGGCCGTCATTCGTCCTTCCGGGGCTGGTCCGCAGGTCCCTTTCCCATGCCACCCCCGCGGTGACGGCGTCCCCAGACACGATCACCCAGGAGTTGTAGTGACATCACCACGACGGTGCGCCGGGCTGGCCGCCGCGGCCGCCCTGCTGGGCTCGCTGTTCTTCGGCGCTCCGGCCGCCCAGGCGGCACCGGTCGCACCGGTCGCCGAGGACACGCACCGGCCGTACGTATGCCGGGGCCTGGTACCGGACCCCATTCCATACGCCTTGCGCTCGGAGTACTTCTGCGAGGACTGGCGGCTCGGCCCGAAGAAGCTGCCGACCCGTGGGCTGGTGGCGAACACCCTCGACCGCTACCAGCGCCTCGGCCGCCTCACCGCGACCCGGTTCCTGAACCGGTGGTGGGACCCGGCTGCCGACACCGGCCAGGGAGACTGGCGCTACCCGGACGCCGACGGTTACGCGAAGGACCCCCAGGGGCAGCCGGTCGCCGCCGAACTCGTGCTCCACGCGGGTCAGAAAGTCGACCGCTTCGGCAACGAGGCGGGCCGCTACCTGGCACCCGCCGGCACCAAATACGGGAAGCGGAGCATCCCGCCGTCCAGCCTCAACACCGCCGATCCGCGTCACCCGTACAACTACTACCTGTACCGGGTGACCAGGGACGTCACGGTGTGCGCGGGACCGATCGCCCCGGCGTTCGAGCAGCCCGGCCTGGGTGTCCAGTACGTGACGTCCAGCTCGTACTGCCCGAACATTCCGCGCACCTCCGTGCTGGACCTGGTGCGCAACGGGACCCTGGTGCGGCTCGTGACCTCGTAGGTTCCCGCGGCTGCGACGGCTGCCGCATGCCTCGTACGGATCGCCCCGGATGGGAGACTGGCTCCATGGACCGTCACCAGCTGTGCGAGGCGCTGCGGGCAGCCGGGGTCCCCGATGCCTACTACGAGATCCCCGGCTGCCCGGGCGGTCGCCCTCCGCACGAGGGCTACTACCTGGCTCGGCGTGAGGGCGAGTGGATCGTGGGAGTCCACGAGCGCGGCAGGCGCGAGGTACTGAAGAGCTTCGCCGACGAGAGCCTGGCCTGCGCATGGCTCTACGAACGCCTCACCGACGAGGGCCCGCCGCCTTCCCGGCTCACAGCGACGGAGATGGACGAGCTGCTGCACGCCAGCGAGGGCATCGAGCGGAGAGCGCAGGAGCAGCTCGAGCGGGCGCTCGCGGAGAGCCGGCGCGGGACCCGCTACGACCCACCGACCGGTGGCCACTGAGCAGTGCCGATCCAAGGGACACTCATGTCTCCCCGGCCCTTCCGGCCGCATCGACATCGCCCCTCCCCAAACGACAACGTCGGGTTGAACATCAAGCTGAGACCACGAACGTCGAAGGGCCCCATCGCAAGCGGTGGGGCCCTTCGACGTATTGCCCGGTGAGAGCAATGGCGGAGGATACGAGATTCGAACTCGTGAGGGGTTGCCCCCAACACGCTTTCCAACTGTGCGTACGACCGTACGGGGCCGTTCATGGACGTTCGCGCGGCAGGTCAGAAGGGGTGCGCGTACGACAGTGGACAGCGACGTCCGTCAGCGAACTGGACAACGATCAGGACAACGAGATCAGGTACGAGCGACTACCCCGACGAACTCGGCCCCCGGGGTGTCGTCACCAGCGGTGGTGGTGATCGTGCCGGTGGCAGCGATCGTTGCGGTTGATGGTGGTGCGGTCGGTGGCGGTGTGGGTGGTGCTGTCGCCGCCGCCGGTGACCGTGGCGGTGTTGGTGACGTGCTTCGGTGTTGTGCAGGACGCCTTGACCGTGAGCGTGATCGTCGGGTAGCTGCCGCCGGGGGCGAGGGTGTTGCTGCGGGTGCAGGTGAGGGTGGCCAGGGTGCAGGTCCATCCGGTGCCGCTGAGGGAGGCGGCGGTCAGCCCCGTGGGCAGGGTGTCGGTCACGGTGGCGGTGGTGCCGTCGGTCGGGCCGGTGCCGTTGTTGGTGACCGTGATGCTGTAGGTGTTCTTCTTGCCCTGAACGAACGCGCCGCGGTGGGTCTTGGTGACGGTCAGGGAGGGGAATGGCGGCGTGCCGATGGCCGCACCGAACGGAATGCTGCCGACGGGGACGGTGGTGGTGACCGTGTTCGTGGCCGTGGCGATCACCGACACATTGTTCGGCTGCTGATTGGTGACGTAGACGCGGGCGCCGTCGGGGGTGATGGCCACACCGAACGGCGCGATGCCGACAGGGACGGTGGTGGTGACCGTGTTCGTGGCCGTGGCGATCACCGACACGTTGTTCGACGACTGATTGGTGACGTAGACGCGGGCGCCGTCGGGGGTGATGGCCACATTGCTCGGGACGACGCCGACAGGGATGGTGTCGGTGACCGTGTTCGTGGCCGCGGCGATCACCGACACATTGTTCGAGAACTGATTGGTGACGTAGGCGCGGGCGCCGTCGGGGGTGATGGCCACACGGGTCGGGACGATGCTGACAGGGATGGTGTCGGTGACCGTGTTCGTGGCCGTTTCGATCACCGACACCGTGTTCGAGTTGCGATTGGTGACGTAGGCGCGGGCGCCGTTGGGGGTGATGGCCACACCGGCCGGCCAGCTACCGGCAGGGACGGGGATGGTGTCGGTGACCGTGTTCGCGGCTGTGCCGATCACCGACACCGTGTCCGACAACTGATTGGTGACGTAGACGTGGGTGCCGTCGGGGGTGATGGCCACACCGGTCGGGAGGGCGCCGACGGGGATGGTGTCGGTGACCGTGTTCGTGGCGGTGTTGATCACCGACACCGTGTTCGAGTTGCGATTGGTGACGTAGGCGCGGGCGCCGTCGGGGGTGATGGCCAGATCGCCCGGGGCGGCGCCGACGGTGACGGTGGCGGTGACCACGTTGGTGGCGACGTTGATCACCGACACGTTGTTCGAATTCAGGTTGGAGACGTAGGCGTTCGGGCCTGAGGCGGCCCAGGCCGGGGACGGGGCGACGGCCGGCAAGGCCAGCCCCGCCAAGATGGCCAGCCCCGCCATACAGACCCGGACCCACGCCCATGACCACGGCCGCTGTCGAATGTTCTCGGGCCCCGGACCGCGATGCGATCCTGTCTGCTTGCTCATGCGCCTGGTCACCGGCACCTCCGCCTCACAAATAAGGACGGCCTCCGTCGACCACACCACTGGCGCCGACAACAAGCCGCGGATCACCCACTGTGATCGCCCGTCACTTTAGGTGCTTATATGTCAATTCCGGCGATGTGACATGGCTTGTCTGATTCATTCACGCCGGCGAACCGTCTCGGCCCGTACTCGCGATCAGGCAAGTCGTGAGCGGCGATGGCGTCATCGCCGGCCGTGAGGCAGATGCCGACGCGCGGCGAAGCGGAGCGCAGCCGGGCGCCTTGATGAAGTAGAGAAAGTTCTACCGCGCTCGCTGGCACCCATGGTGAGCCGCTGTGGGCGAGTTGTTCACAGCACCCCCAACTCGGTGTCAGGCCGGCAGTGGATGCAGGCCCGGATTCCGTCGGCGAGAGCGGCGAGATCCTGCTCGCGGGTGATGGCGCTGTGGCGCTTCCCGGCGGCGTAGCACCCGCCGACATGAACCTAGACGGGACGGGCGCCGACCCCGATGCTGAGCTCAATGATCCAGTCCGGTGTGGGCGGCCGCCGCTCCTCGCCCTGCTGCCGCTCCTTCTCCCGCTGCTCGACCGTCGCGATCGCCTCGTCGATGCGCGCCACCCACATGGCGTGCCAGGTCCGCGGGGTGCGGAGGCGAGGCAGATCGGGCGGCAGATAGGACACGTGTTCGATTGTAGTGCCGTGGGTGTGGTCGGGCCCCCACCGCTCGGGCGGGGGCTCGGGACGCAGTGCGCTTGCCTTGGTCGATCGAGGCGGCTCTTGCGGCAGCGGGCGCCATCTGATCCGTAGGCGGGTGCAGCCCAGTCATGGGCCTTCGTCCGCTCGGGTTTCGTGGGCATGCCGGCCACCAAGGAGGTTGCCACCGTGCGCGGTTGTACACCCCTGTTGATGTCAGCTACTGATGTCCGACGGGTCGCGTCACCGACCCCGCACTCGACAGCAATGTCACCCGAATGGCGCAACATGACGTGCCACCCACAGGGGTGAAGATCAAGCTGAGTACTGTCCCAACCGAGGCAATGCGTGAAAGGGGAACCAAATGCGCATTCGACGAATCCTCGCCGCCGTCATCGCCACGGCAGCCCTCACCGGACTCGGCCTCACAGGCGCCGCCACCGCCACCGCCGCCACCGCCACCGCCGCCACCGCCACCGCCACCAGCCCCGCCGAAAGCCCCACCCCAGGTGAGTGCGAGAAGGGCGGCGGAATGGTCGATCGGGCGACCAACACCTGCAGGGGCGGTACGTTCGACGGGCAGATGGTCGACTAAACCCCACTAGGCGCCCCGCAGCCACGCGCTGCGGGGCGCTCCCGCGCGAGCGAAGCCGGGAGAGTCGCAGGCACCATGCCGACCCGTCGGGCACGCTGGGTCCGAGTCGGCCCGAAAACACGTGGCGGGTGGGAACTCCTCATCTCGGCTGCCAGCTCGCGGCTCGTCATGATGAGCGAAGGGACGGACTGGCGCTCGCTTTCGAGGGCGCGCTCGCCCATGACGAGCGCCTGTTTCAAGGCGGGTGCACGTGGTCCTGGAGCGTGGCGACCTCGCAGCACCCATGCCTTGCCCGCGCATCCGCAGTGCTGCCGGCCTCGCCTGGTGTACGCCGCTGTACGCCCACGTTGATGTCAAGCACTGATGTCAGGCCGCAGGTGACCAGGGCGTGCTGGCGCTCCCACCGCCCCTCTCCGCCTTTCCAGCCACGAGCACGAGCGAAGCTCAATGCCGCGAGCGCTACTGCACGCCGATTCTCCGGGGTGTCAGGCAACCCTTCCATAATCACATCCGTCGACCGGGGCCGCATGGATGCGGGCGCGGTACCTCCACGTCCCCGACCATCTGCTGAAGGAGGTGGCCCGGAAGATCGGCACGGCGATCTGGGGAGCCCCGCAAACAGCCCTTGTGGACAAAGACCAGGACAACGAGGGCTGAGACAACGCCGAAGGGCCCCACCGCAAGCGGTGGGGCCCTTCGACGTATTGCCCGGTGAGAGCAATGGCGGAGGATACGAGATTCGAACTCGTGAGGGGTTGCCCCCAACACGCTTTCCAAGCGTGCGCCCTAGGCCACTAGGCGAATCCTCCGCGGCAAACAATACAAGACGTTGAGGAGTGCTCGCGAACACGTTCCCCACGGCGGGGGTCGGGACGGCGGCCGGTGGACTTGGCCGGTGTGGGATCGGCTAAGGTAGGCATCAGCCCCTCACGTGGCGCTATCTGACTGAACTCCCCCAGGGCCGGAAGGCAGCAAGGGTAGGTTGGCTCTGGCGGGTGCGTGGGGGGCCCTTGCATTCCCGGGGCCTGCGGAGTTCCCGGTGTCTTGCGGTGGTGCGGGGCCATCCGGGCCCGGTGGTGTGCCCGGGCCGGGGCCGGTTGTCAGTCCGCCCCGATAACCTCGTAGGTGTGTCGTCCCTTGCGCTGTACCGCCGCTATCGCCCCGAGTCGTTCGCCGAGGTCATTGGGCAGGAGCATGTCACTGACCCGCTGCAGCAGGCCCTGCGGAACAATCGGGTCAATCACGCGTACCTGTTCAGTGGGCCGCGCGGCTGCGGCAAGACGACCAGTGCGCGCATCCTCGCCCGCTGTCTGAACTGCGAGCAGGGGCCGACACCGACGCCGTGCGGGGAGTGCCAGTCCTGCCGGGACCTCGCGCGCAACGGGCCGGGGTCGATCGATGTCATCGAGATCGACGCCGCATCGCACGGTGGCGTGGACGACGCCCGTGATCTGCGGGAGAAGGCGTTCTTCGGGCCCGCGTCCAGTCGTTACAAGATCTATATCATCGACGAGGCGCACATGGTCACATCGGCGGGGTTCAACGCCCTGCTGAAGGTGGTCGAGGAGCCGCCGGAGCACCTCAAGTTCATCTTCGCGACCACCGAGCCCGAGAAGGTCATCGGCACGATCCGGTCGCGTACGCACCACTACCCGTTCCGCCTCGTGCCGCCGGGGACGCTGCGCGAATATCTCGCCGAGGTCTGCGGCAAGGAGAACAGCTACGTCGAGGACGGCGTGCTCCCGCTGGTCGTGCGGGCCGGTGCCGGATCCGTGCGTGACTCGATGTCCGTGATGGACCAGCTGCTGGCGGGCGCGGGCGACGACGGTGTGACATATGCCATGGCGACCTCGCTGCTCGGCTATACGGACGGGTCGCTGCTCGACTCCGTCGTGGACGCGTTCGCGGCGGGCGACGGGGCCGCGGCGTTCGAGGTCGTGGACCGGGTGATCGAGGGCGGAAACGACCCGCGGCGCTTCGTCGCCGACCTGCTGGAGCGGCTGCGCGACCTGGTGATCCTGGCTGCTGTGCCGGACGCCGGGGAGAAGGGCCTCATCGACGCCCCCGCCGATGTGGTCGAACGGATGCAGGCCCAGGCGTCCGTCTTCGGCGCCGCCGAGCTGAGCCGCGCCGCCGACCTGGTCAACCAGGGACTCACGGAGATGCGCGGGGCGACCTCGCCGCGTCTCCAGGTCGAGCTGATCTGCGCCCGGGTGCTGCTGCCCGCGGCCTTCGACGACGAGCGTTCCCTGCAGACCCGGCTGGACCGGCTGGAGCGCGGCGCCTCCTTCGCGACCGCCGGGGCCGGGCCCGCCATGGGGTACGTACCGGGACCGCAGACGCAGGCGCATGCGCCCGTGACCGTGGTTCCGCCGGGCGACGGGGTCGCGGCGGCACGGGCAGCCGCGCGGGGGGACGCACCCGAGCCCGCGGCCCCCGCCGCCCCCGTACAACCCGCCCAGTACGCGGCGCCGGCAGCGCCCGCTGCTCCCGCGCCTGTCGCTCCCGCTCCGCAGCCGCCCTCCGAGGCTCCCGCGGGTGGGCAGCGGCCCGGGGCCTGGCCCGCGGCGGCCGCGCCGGAGTCCGGGCGCCGCCCCGGTGGCTGGCCGACCGCCTCCGCCCCGGGGCAGGCACCGGCCCCCGTCACCCCTGCGGCCGCCGCCCCGGCCCCCACGACCCAGGCACCCGCCCCCGGTGCCCCCCAGCCGAGCCCGGGCATGACGCAGGGTGCCGCACAGGTGCGGAACATGTGGCCGGACATCCTCGAGGCCGTCAAGAACCGGCGCCGGTTCACCTGGATCCTGCTCAGCCAGAACGCGCAGGTCACCGGGTTCGACGGCGCCACCCTGCAGATCGGCTTCCTCAACGCCGGTGCCCGCGACAACTTCGCGAGCAGCGGCAGCGAGGAGGTGCTCAAGCAGGCGCTCGCCGAGCAGTTCAACATGCAGTGGAAGATCGAGGCGATCGTCGACCCGTCGGGCGGCGCGGGACAGCCCCCGCAGACCGGCGGTGGCCGGTCGTCCGCCCAGCCCGCACCGCAGCGCCCGGCCGCGCCCGCCGCGCAGCAGTACGAGTCCCGGCCCGCGCCGGCCCAGCATCAGCAGCCGGGTGCCGCCCCCGCCGCGGCCCCCGCCCCGCAGCAGCAGGCCGCTCCCGAGCCGCCGCGTCCGGTCGCCCCGGAGGACGACACTCCGGAGGCGGACGACCCGGATCTGGTCGACTCGGCGCTCTCCGGTCATGACCTGATCGTCCGGGAGCTGGGGGCCACGGTCGTCGAGGAGTTCACCAACGAGTAGCGCGGGCCGGGCGGGGCCGCGGTACGTCTCACGGGCTGTCCACGGAGCGGCATCCGTCAAGGCCGCCGCGCCCCGGCGGTTAGGCTGCACCCCGTGAAGGTCCTCGTCATTGGCGGCGGCGCCCGCGAACACGCCCTGTGCCGCTCTCTCTCCCTCGACCCCGACGTCACCGCTCTGTACTGCGCGCCCGGCAATGCCGGCATCGCAGAGGTGGCCGAACTGCACCCGGTCGACGCGCTCGACGGCGACGCCGTCGCGCGCCTCGCCACCGAACTGGGCGCCGAGCTGGTGGTCGTCGGCCCGGAGGCGCCGCTTGTCGCCGGGGTCGCCGACGCCGTGCGCGCCGTGGGCATCCCCTGCTTCGGCCCCTCCGGTGAGGCGGCCCAGCTGGAGGGCTCCAAGGCGTTCGCCAAGGACGTGATGGCCGGGGCGGGTGTCCCCACCGCCCGCAGCTACGTCTGCACCACCCCCGCCGAGATCGACACCGCCCTCGACGCCTTCGGTGCCCCGTACGTCGTCAAGGACGACGGCCTCGCCGCAGGCAAGGGCGTCGTCGTCACGGACGACATCGAGGCGGCTCGCGCCCACGCGCTGGCCTGCGACCGCGTGGTCATCGAGGAGTTCCTCGACGGCCCCGAGGTGAGCCTCTTCGCGATCACGGACGGCACGACCGTGCTGCCGCTCCAGCCCGCCCAGGACTTCAAGCGCGCCCTCGACAACGACGAGGGACCGAACACCGGTGGCATGGGCGCGTACTCCCCTCTCCCGTGGGCCGATCCCAAGCTCGTCGACGAGGTCATGGAGACGGTCCTCCAGCCGACCGTCGACGAGCTCCGCCGCCGCGGCACCCCCTTCTCCGGGCTGCTGTACGCGGGTCTCGCGATCACCTCGCGCGGCGTCCGTGTGATCGAGTTCAACGCCCGCTTCGGCGACCCGGAGACCCAGGTGGTCCTGGCCCGTCTGAGGACCCCACTGGCCGGTGTCCTGCTGGGCTCCGCCAACGGCACCCTCGACGAGCTGCCCCCGCTCAAGTGGCGCGACGACGCCGCGGTCACCGTGGTCATCGCCTCGCACAACTACCCGGACACGCCGCGGACGGGTGACCCGATCCACGGCCTCGACGAGGTGGCGGCGCAGGACGCCCCGCATGCGTACGTCCTGCACGCAGGGACCAGGCGTGACGGCGACGAGATCGTCAGCGCGGGCGGCCGCGTGCTGTCCGTGACCGCGACCGGCAAGGATCTCGCCGGCGCCCGTGAGCGTGCCTACACGGCGGCCGCGCGGATCCGGCTCGAGGGCTCGCAGCTGCGTACGGACATCGCCCGGAAGGCTGCCGGGGTCTGACCGGGCGGCCCCGGGCCGGCCCTGTACATCGCGCCCCCTCAGGTCCGAGGCCCGAGGGGGCGCGGCATGTCCCCGGACGTCCCGACCCGCTGCCCGGGCGCCTTTGCCCTATGGACACCGGTCCGTCAGCACCTTTGCCCAAAGCCATTCCATCGAGTGACGGCTGAGCCATCCGGATGACGCCCGCCGAGGCCCCAACTAGGGTGCGGCGCAAGCGTTCCGGCACTTGGCCCACCGGCATTGCGATGTCAGTGACGGGTGCCACAGTGGGGGAGTGAGCACTACCGCCGCGGGGGCAGAGGGGGTGACGTCCGGCCGTGTCCGGTACCGGTACTGGTGAGGAGCTGGGTGCGCAGGCTGCGCGCGCCAGAGCGCTCGCCCTGCTGCGCATCCGCAGCAGGGCGACAGCCGTGGCCCTGCTGCCGGCGGCGGTCGCCGTCGTGCTGCTCGTCGCGGCCGCGCAGGGCCGCATCGACGGCGGCGGTTGGGACGCCGTGCGCTGGGCCGTGACGGCCTGCGCGGCGGTCGTGCTGCTGGGCGCCGCAGCGGTCTCGGTCGCGATCGCACGAGCGAGGCCGGCGGTCAGTCCGACCGTCCCGCTCACCGAGCAGGCAGCCCCCGATCTCTACCGGCTGGTCCGGGACCTCGCCGACCGGCTCGGCGTACCCGCGCCGTCGGCCATAGCCTTGACGCCCGACTGCGACAGCTGGCTGGAGGACCGCACGCACCGCTCCGCGCAGCCCGCGGAGAGTTCGGCGACCCGGCCCGCCGCCTCCGGTGGCCGCCGTCATCGGGCGCCGGTGGCGCCCGTGCTGGTCATCGGGTCGCCGTTCCTGTGGTGGATGCGGGTTGCTGAGCTACGGGCGGTGCTCGCCCCGGTCGTCGCGGGTACGGGCCCCGCCGCCCACCCCGATATAGCCGCCGCCCGCCGTTTCGTACGGGGGCTGGACGGCGCGGTCGCCGATGCGGCCGCCCCCGCCCCCGGACGGTTCGCGCGGCTGCGCAGGCTGCCGCGCGGCCTCGTCGGCTGGATCGCCCGGCTGCTCCTGCGCAGCTGTCGCGGCCATGCCGCCGCGATGGAGCGGGGTGTCGCCGCCGCCGGGTCCGAGCGTGCACAGGCTGTGGATTACGGGCTGCGGATCGCGGCCCAGGAGCAGGTCGGCCTTGCCTACGCGGGCTGGGACCGGCTGCTCACCCGGGTCGCGCTGCCGGCCTGGCGGATGGGCCGCTGGCCGTCCCGGCTCGACGCGGGCGTCGT
This sequence comes from Streptomyces sp. NPDC051664, assembly GCF_044453545.1. Classification (NCBI taxonomy): domain Bacteria; kingdom Bacillati; phylum Actinomycetota; class Actinomycetes; order Kitasatosporales; family Streptomycetaceae; genus Streptomyces; species Streptomyces sp. NPDC051664. The sequence goes on from NZ_JBITCU010000006.1 coordinate 305,265, forward strand.
CTCCGCCCTCACCGAGCTCTCCCGGCGCGATCGCCTCGCCGAGGGCTTCACCTCCCGACTCGGCGAGCGCCCCGCCTGCGACCTCCTGGAGGAGCCGGGCGCGGCCGACGAGGCGGCCTCGCTGCTCGCCGCCCGCCTCTTCCACGGCGGCCCCGCAGAGACCGGTCCCGACTGGTCCCCGGTCGACTGGCAGCAGTATCCGGAAGAGGTCGTCGACCGGAAGTGGCGTACCGAAGCGGCCCGCCTGCTCCGGGTCCTCGACGCGATGGGTGTACGTCCCGCCCCGGCCGGAGGACCCGACGAGGCGGTCGGGGGAGCCGGGACTGTCCGCGCTTTCGGGGCACACGGCGCCGATGCCGTCGGTGTCGCCGTGCCCACACTGGCCCGGGTCGTCGAGCAGCTCTCCGGCCCGGACGGACGGGGCGAGGAGCTCGCGGCCGGGATCAGCGCGGCGGTGGCCCGCGACGCGGCGGCGGCCCCGCAGCAGCCTCCGGCAGGCTCGCCCGCCACTTCCGACGGGGACGCCCTGGACTTCTGGGGCCCCGACCCCCTGCCGCTCTTTCCGCTCCAGCCACCCCGTACCGGCACGGAGCTGCTCGCCGACCATGTCGCGGCGATGGTCTGCTGCGCCGCCGTGGACACGGCAGGCGCGGCGCCCGGCCTCGACTGGCTCGACGGGCCGGCCCTGCTGGTCGACGGCGAACGCCGGGCGGATCTCGGCAGTCCCGTGCTCAGCCTGGTCGAGGACGGGGATGCCGGACCGCTGCGTTGCTGGCTCGCCTCGGTCGGTGTCCGCACGGACAAGCCGGTCCGTCTCGTGTGACCCAGGGCCAACCCCGTCCTCGCCCGGCATCGGGCAGTAATCCGGAGGGGCGTGTTCCATTCACGTCAATTCGCGACGAACGGTGACGGGGTGCATGCGTTATGTGATGTGCTGGGGATCGGCGCTGACAGCCGTCGCACCACAGGCTGACATTCGGCGCACCGCAGTCGGCACATCACCGTTGTCTCGGGGGATTCGAGGGAGGTAAGCGCTATGGGGGCGGAGCAGATTCGTCGGTGGGAATCGGGTGCCCTCGCGCATGCCGTCTCCGACCCCTTCGGCCAGGGCCCCCTCCCCTGGCTGCGCGGCAGTGAGAACTACTTCGACGACACCGGCCAGGTCGTCCCCTGGTACGCCGATCTCGCCCTGGCCCGCGGTACCGGAGGCGGTACCCGTACCGCCGACGACGTACACCGTCAGATCAAGGGCTTCATCTCGACCGGCGCCGCGGCCCCCGGCGAGGCGATCGACTTCCACATCACCGTGGACCCGCCCCAGCAGTTCTCCGTGGACATCTATCGGATCGGCCATTACGGGGGGGACGGCGCCGCCAAGATCACCACCAGCCCGCGGCTCTCCGGCATCGTCCAGCCGCCCCCGCTCACCGCCGACCGGACCGTCTCCTGCCACCACTGGTGGCAGTCCTGGCGGCTGCAGATCCCCACCTACTGGTCGATCGGCGCCTATGTCGCCGTGCTCACCACGGCCGACGGATACCGCTCCCACATCCCTTTCACGGTGCGTGACGACCACCCGGCGGATCTGCTGCTCGTCCTGCCTGACATCACCTGGCAGGCGTACAACCTCTACCCCGAGGACGGCCGCACCGGCGCCAGCCTCTACCACGCCTGGGACGAGCAGGGCCGGCTCCTCGGCGAGGAGGACGCCGCGGTCACCGTCTCCTTCGACCGCCCGTACGCGGGTGCCGGTCTGCCGCTCCATGTCGGTCATGCCTACGACTTCATCCGCTGGGCCGAGCGGTACGGCTACGACATCGCGTACGCCGATACCCGCGATCTGCACGCCGGCCGGATCGACGTCGGCCGCTACCGGGGTCTGGTCTTCCCGGGCCACGACGAGTACTGGTCGGTCCCGATGCGCCGCACGGTGGAGGCCGCCCGGGACGGCGGCACCTCGCTGGTCTTCCTCTCCGCCAACACCATGTACTGGCAGGTCAGCCTCTCCCCGTCGCCGTCCGGCGTACCGGACCGGCTGCTCACCTGCCGCAAGCGCCGTGGCCCGGGGAAACCCGCGCTCTGGCGCGAGGTCGACCGGGCCGAGCAGCAGCTCCTCGGCATCCAGTACGCGGGCCGGGTCCCCGACCCCCACCCCCTGGTCGTACGGAACGCCGAGCACTGGCTCTGGGACGCGACCGGGGCCGACGAGGGCGACGAGATCGACGGCCTGGTAGCGGGCGAGGCCGACCGCTACTTCCCGCGCACCACACTCCCCCAGCACGAGAACCGCATCCTGCTTGCCCACTCCCCTTACCAGGACAGCGAAGGCACGACGCGCCACCAGGAGACATCCCTGTACCGGGCCCCTTCAGGCGCCCTCGTCTTCGCCTCCGGCACCTTCGCCTGGTCCCCGGCGCTGGACCGCCCCGGACATGTGGACCCGCGCATCCAGCGCGCCACCGCCAATCTCCTCGACCGCATCTGCAAGCACGCCTGAACGACGCGCACCGCCGCCACGCGCTGCCCCTGCTCCACCCCGCTCCACCCCACCCCATCCGGATACGGGACAATCGGAACGACTCCTGGATCAACCTACGCGGAGGCAGCGTGTCCGGATTCGTAGAAAAGCCCGAGCCCGTGGTGGTCTCCGGACTCACCCACCTCCACACCGGCAAGGTGCGGGATCTGTACCGGAACGAGGCGGGCGACCTCGTCATGGTCGCCAGCGACCGTATGTCCGCGTACGACTGGGTCCTGCCCACCGAGATCCCCGACAAGGGGCGCGTCCTCACCCGGCTGTCGCTGTGGTGGTTCGACCAGCTGTCCGATCTCGTCCCGAACCACGTCCTGTCCACGGAGCTCCCCGCCGGGGCACCCGCGGACTGGGCCGGCCGGACGCTGATCTGCAAGTCGCTGCGGATGGTCCCGGTCGAGTGCGTCGCCCGCGGCTATCTGACCGGCTCGGGCCTCGTCGAGTACAACGCGTCCCGTACCGTCTGTGGCCTCGCCCTACCCGAGGGCCTCGTCGACGGCTCCGAACTCCCGGCGCCGATCTTCACCCCCGCCACCAAGGCGGCCGTCGGTGACCACGACGAGAACGTTTCGTACGAGGAAGTGGCCCGTGAGGTCGGCGCGGAGACCGCCGCCCAGCTGCGCCGCACCACCCTCGACGTCTACGCCCGGGCCCGGGACATCGCCCGGGAGCGCGGCATCATCCTCGCGGACACGAAGTTCGAGTTCGGCTTCGACGGTGACGAGCTGATCATCGCGGACGAGGTGCTGACGCCGGACTCGTCCCGCTTCTGGCCGGCCGCCGCCTGGGAGCCGGGCAAGGCCCAGCCCTCGTACGACAAGCAGTTCGTACGGGACTGGCTGACCTCGCCGGCCTCCGGCTGGGACCGCAAGAGCGAACAGCCGCCCCCGGCGCTGTCGCAGGAGATCGTCGACGCGACCCGGTCGAAGTACCTGGAGGCGTACGAGCTCCTCACCGGCAGCACCTGGCAGTAGGACACGAAGAAGGCCCCGGTCACGAGGACCGGGGCCTTCTTGCGTGGAGCGAACGACGAGGTTCGAACTCGCGACCTCAACCTTGGCAAGGTTGCGCTCTACCAGCTGAGCTACGTTCGCATGCGCCGAAGCGCGAAGACCACTATACCCATCCTCGCTCCCGCGCGAGACGCACTGCCGCATGACGGTTTTCCGCGCCGAGCTTCGAGGCGGCCGCGGAGAGGTAGTTCCGTACGGTCCCCTGCGACAGGGACGCCCGCTCCGCGATCTCCGCCACCGGCGCTCCGTCCGCCGCCAGTTCCAGTACTTCGGCCTCGCGTACGGTCAGTGGCGAGTCTCCGGCGGAGATCGCGTCGGCCGCCAACTCCGGGTCCACATAGCGGTTTCCGGCGTGCACGGTACGGATGATGCCGGCCAGCTGCCGGGCGCTGACCGTCTTCGGCACGAAGGCACGCACACCCGCCGCGAGCGCCCGCTTCAGATGTCCGGGGCGGCCGTGACCGGTCACGATCATGGTCCGGCAGCCGGGCAGCTCGGCCCGCAGTGATGTGGCCACACTCACACCGTCCGCCCCCGGCATCTCCAGATCGAGAACCGCCACATCGGGGCGGTGTGCCCGCGCCATGGCGAGCGCCTCCGGACCGGTCGCCGCCTCCGCCACCACCGCGAGGTCGTCCTCCAGCGCGATCAGCGCGGCGAGCGCACCGCGGATCAGATGCTCGTCATCGGCGAGCAGTACGCGTATCGCGGTCATCGCCGCCCCTCCAGAACCGCCGGGCGGGCTTCCCCGCTGGTCAGCGAGACCTTCGCCGTCAGCCTGAACAGCCCGTCGCCCGCCGGACCTGCGTCCAGCGAGCCGCCGAGGACGCCGAGCCGCTCCCGCAGCCCGGCCAGCCCGGAACCGCTCTCCCCGGCCGTCGTGCACGGTGCCCCGTCGTTCTCCACGTTCAGCACCACCCTGTCCGCCGAGGCGCTGAGCCGGATCGTGCAGAGCCGTGGGTCACCGTGCCGCAGCACATTGGTCGCCGCCTCCCGCACGGCCCAGCCGAGCGCCGACTGCACGGCCACGGGCAGCTGCCCGCCGTCGTCGCCGGTCACCTCGCACTCGATGCCGGCCGCCTTCAGCACGCTCTGCGCGCCGACGAGTTCCGTACTCAGATCGGCCTCCCGGTATCCGCGGACGACATCGCGTACCTCCTGCTGGGAGGCGCGCGCGATCCGTTGCACCTCGACCATCTGGTCCACGGCCTCCGCCCTGCCGCGCTGCGCCAGCTCCACCGCCAGTTCGCTCTTCAACGCGACGACGGCCAGATTCCGGCCCAGGACGTCGTGCATGTCCCGGCCGAACCGCAGCCGCTCCTCGGCGACGGCCAGCCGCGCCTGCAGATCCCGGGCGCCCTCCGCCTGCCACATCACGCCGAGGCTCCAGACGCTGGGCCGTATGGACACCAGGACCAGGAGGCACCCGAACATCGTCGTCGGGATCACCCCGGCCAGGATGCCGCCGCGCACCCCGACGGCGGCGAAGAGCCCGACGGTCAGGGCCGTCAGGACCACGGACTGGACCAGGAAGGTACGGGCCGGGACGAGCAGCACCTGGGTGATCGTCAACGCCATCGGGGTGTTCATGACCAGCAGAAGCAGCCCGTCGTCATCGATGCCGCCCACGCCGCTCAGCGCCGCCAGCAGCCCCAGGGCCAGTGCCATCAGCGCCGACGGCGCCACCAGCCGGCGCCGGGGGAAGACGGACGTGCCGAGGTAGTGCTCGTACGACGGCTTCACGTTCCGGTTGCTCAGCACGCACTGCGCGAGGCTCACCAGCAGGAGTGTCCCGCCCAGTGCCAAGGGCAGCGGAGCGTGCGAGATGTCCGAGGAGAAGGGCGCCAGTCCCCACGCCAGCGTGAAGAGCCAGGGCATCACCGCCACGGTGAACCGCGAATAGAGAGAAATTCGCTCGAGCTTGCCGCGCTCCTGCCAGCCGCGCCGCAAGCCCAGCATCCGTCCCCACACAGCACAGCCCCCTCAGCGCCGGGGTTCCCAGCGGAACCACCGCTGCACAGCAAACACCGCAAGCGCCGTCCAGACCAGCGCGTTGAGCCCTGCCCGGAGCAGCTCGGCGCCCTCCCCTCCGCCGAGCCAGCCGGTCCGTACGAGGGTCATCACCCCGGTCATCGGCAGCAGTTCGCACACCGACGCCAGTCCGTCCGGCAGCACCTGCAGGGGGACGAAGAGCCCGGAGCCCACCATCGAGACGAGGAACAGCGGCAGGGTGGTGAGCTGCGCGGTCTGGACGGTGCGGGTCACCACGGACGTTGCGGCCGCCAGTGCGGTCAGCATCACCGCACCCAGCAGCAGCCCGGCGGCGAGCAGCTCGGGCCGCCGCGGCCCGCCGAGCCCGAAGGCGGCGGAGCCGACCGAGATCATCAGTGCGGTCTGCGCGAGGGCCAGCGCCACGGACGGCAGAGCGGTCCCGGTGAGGATCTCCCGGTCGGGCACCTCCCCGGTGCGCAGCCGCTTCAGCACCAGATCCTCGCGCCGTGCGACATAGGCGGCGACCAGGTTCATGTAGACGACCTGGATCAGCACCATGCCGACGCCGCCGCTCAGTGCCGCTCCGGCGACGCTCACGCCGGTCCCGGCGAGGTCGACCGATTCGAGCGACGACTTCATCGCCGCGACCATCACGACCGGGACGAGCAGCGCGACGAAGACCGCCGTCCTGTTCCTCAGGAGCAGTGTCAGCTCGGCCCGCCCGAGAGCACGCAGCCGTCCCTGGACCGTTGTGCTCGTCATGCCGCCACCGCCGCTTCCTGCCCTGAGGTCTCACGCGCCGTCGTGTCCTGTGCCGTCTGAGCGATATCGAGAAATGCCTCTTCGAGCGAGGCCGAACGGGCATCGAGCCGCAGAAGTTCCACGTCCGACTCCTGTGCCCAGCGCAGCAGTTCGCCCAGCGACTCCTGCAGCCGGTGGGTGCGGATCTCGATCCGCCGGCCGTCGGCCGCGGCCCGCAGCCCCAGCGGGAGCCGCCGTGCGCCGACCCCGGCAGGCAGCTCGAACCGGATGCGGGCCGGACGGGACGCCGTCACCTCGGCGGGCGTGCCCGTCACCACGATCCGGCCCCGGTGCATGATCGCCAGCCGGTCGGCGAGTGATTCCGCCTCCTCCAGGTAGTGCGTGGTGAGCAGGACCGTCGTGCCGCTGTCCCGCAGCGTCCGTACCAGCTCCCAGGTGTCCCGCCGCCCCTCGGCATCGAGCCCGGTGGTCGGCTCGTCCAGGAAGAGCACGTCCGGCCCGCCGAGCAGCGCCAGCGCCAGATCGAGGCGCCGCTTCTCGCCGCCGGAGAGCTGCTTGACCCGCACGCGCGCCCGGTCGCCGATCCCGACCAGTTCCAGCGCCTCACCGGTGGGCCGCGGCGCACTGGTGCATCCCGACCACATCCGCAGGGTCTCGGCGACCGTGAGATCGGATGGGAAGCCGCCTTCCTGGAGCATCACCCCGATCCGGGGGCGGACGGCGGCGCGCTCGCGGTACGGGTCGTGGCCCAGCACCCGGACCGTGCCGTCGTCGGGCCGGGCCAGCCCTTCCAGTAGTTCGACGGTGGATGTCTTGCCCGCGCCGTTCGTCCCGAGCAGCGCGAAGATCTCGCCGCGCGCCACGGAGAAGGAGATCCCGGTCACGGCCTCGAAGCCGCCGACGTAACGTCGCCGCACTCCGTCCGCCTCGATCACGCATTCATCGCTGGTCATGCCTTCAGGTTTCCGCCGGACGGCGGCCGCGAGCAGTGCGAGCTGTCATCACTGCCCATGACAAACGTCATGGGCGGTCTCGGGGCAGGACGTCGGAATACGACGAAGGCCCTGGTCGATATCGACCAGGGCCTTCGAACAATACGATCAAGAGCGGACGACGAGATTCGAACTCGCGACCCTCACCTTGGCAAGGTGATGCTCTACCAACTGAGCCACGTCCGCATTGCTGCCGCTCAGCTTTCACTGGGCGGTGCGAACACCACTCTACCTGATCCACCGTAGTGGTCCATAAGAGTGATGCAGAGCGGGTGACAGGAATTGCACACTGCGCCTTCCCCCTGGAAGGGGGATGTTCTGCTACTGAACTACACCCGCACGCTGCGTGAGGTTCGGCCTTTTCGGCCTTGCCCCTCGGCGTGCTCCAGACTCTAGCCGACCTGATGGGGTGTCGCGCAAGTCGGTGCCTGCGGGGTGTCGTCGCAAGTTGCGTTCCGGTGTCCCTCAACTCGCCTCGCGGAAGGCCTCGTAGACCTTCTTGGGGATCCGGCCGCGGGCCGGTACGTCCATTCGGTGGGACCGGGCCCAGGCGCGCACGGCCGCCGGGTCGGGTGCGAGCGAGGTGTGCCGGTACGACACGGGGGTCTTGCCGTGCTTGCTGGCATTTGTCTGCTTACGGCCGGCTGCCACGTACGGGGCCAGGGCCTTGCGCAGTTTCTTTGCATTGGACGGATTCAGGTCGATCTCGTACGACTTCCCGTCCAGGGCGAAGGCAACCGTTTCCGCCGCTTCTCCCCCGTCGATGTCGTCGGAGAGCGTGACCACTACGCGCTGAGCCACGGATATTGGTCCTTTCCTGCGGCATCGGCGCGTCTGACATGCGCTGATGCCGGCCTTCCGGCTGCTGGGCGGATGGGGGCCGACATGTGTCGACTGTTTAGAGGCAATACTGCTTTCCCTGCTAATCATTTGTACAGCGGTAGGCACCGCATTGTGAAGCCCAGCCAATTACCTGCGCGTGTCCGCCTTCTATGCGCGATCCTGTGAGGGTTTTTTTCGCGGGACTTTTCCCGCGCGTTGTCACGGCCGATATCTCCGCGTGATCAGGGCTTGGCGATATCTACCCGCGTAGAATTTCTGGCCAGGTAGGCTGAGGTCACCTGCGGGGGTCTGGGGAGCCCCCCGGAGAAACAGCCGCACCACACCACCACCGGGAGTGCCAGTGGCACGCGTCGTAGTCGACGTCATGCTCAAGCCCGAGATCCTCGACCCGCAGGGACAGGCGGTGCAGCGTGCACTGCCCCGTCTCGGCTTCGAGGGAATCGCGGACGTACGTCAGGGAAAGCGTTTCGAGCTCGAGGTCGAGGGGCCGGTCGACGACGCCGCCCTCACCCGCATTCATGAGATGGCCGAGACGTTCCTCGCCAACACCGTCATCGAGGACTTCACCGTGAAGGTGGAGAAGGCCGAGGAGTCGAAGTGACTGCTCGTATCGGAGTCGTCACCTTTCCCGGCACGCTCGACGACCAGGACGGCCTGAGGGCCGTACGGCTCGCGGGCGCCGAACCCGTATCGCTGTGGCACCGCGACAAGGACCTGCACCAGGTCGACGCGGTCATCCTGGCGGGCGGTTTCTCCTACGGCGACTATCTGCGGGCCGGAGCCATCTCCCGGTTCTCGCCGGTCATGGAGACCGTCATCGAGCAGGCGAAGGCCGGAATGCCGGTCCTCGGTATCTGCAACGGTTTCCAGGTTCTGACCGAGGCACATCTGCTGCCCGGCGCGATGCTGCGCAACAACCACCTGCACTTCATCTGCCGCGATCAGAAGCTGCGCGTCGAGAACGCGGAGACCGCCTGGACCTCGGACTACTCCGCGGGCCAGGAAATCTCCGTACCGCTCAAGAACATGGACGGGCGTTACGTCGCCGACGAGCGCGTGCTCGACGAGCTGGAGGCGGAGGGCCGCGTCGCCTTTCGCTACCTGGACGCGAACCCCAACGGTTCGCTGCGCGACATCGCCGGCATCACCAACGCCGCGGGCAATGTCGTCGGTCTGATGCCGCACCCGGAGCACGCCGTCGAGCCGCTGATCGGAACCGGTCGCACCGACGGCCTCGGTTTCTTCACCTCGATCATCAAGAAGCTGGTCAACGCATGAGCCTGGATACGGTCAAGCACGCGGCCGAGACCCCGGACGTCGCGCAGCCCTGGAAGGAGCTCGGCCTCAAGGAGGACGAGTACGCCCGGATCCGCGAGATCCTGGGCCGTCGTCCCACCGGCGCCGAGCTCGCCATGTACTCCGTGATGTGGTCCGAGCACTGCTCGTACAAGAGCAGCAAGGTCCACCTCAAGCAGTTCGGCGAGAAGGTCCCCGCCAACGACGCGATGCTCGTCGGCATCGGCGAGAACGCCGGTGTGGTCGACGTCGGTCAGGGTTACGCGGTCACCTTCAAGGTCGAGTCGCACAACCACCCCTCGTACATCGAGCCCTATCAGGGCGCGGCCACCGGCGTCGGCGGCATCGTCCGCGACATCCTCGCCATGGGTGCCCGCCCCGTCGCGGTCGTCGACCCGCTGCGGTTCGGCGCGGCCGACCACCCCGACACCAAGCGGGTCCTGCCCGGCGTCGTCGCGGGCATCGGCGGGTACGGCAACTGCCTCGGTCTGCCGAACATCGGCGGCGAGGTCGTCTTCGACGCCTGCTACCAGGGCAACCCGCTCGTCAACGCCGGCTGCATCGGCGTGATGAAGCACGAGGACATCCACCTCGCCAAGGCCTCCGGCCCCGGCAACAAGGTGATCCTGTACGGCGCCCGCACCGGCGGCGACGGCATCGGCGGCGTCTCGGTCCTGGCCTCGGAGACCTTCGAGTCGACCGGCCCGGCGAAGCGTCCGGCCGTCCAGGTCGGCGACCCGTTCCAGGAGAAGCTCCTGATCGAGTGCACCCTGGAGATCTTCGGCGAGAAGCTCGTCGCCGGTATCCAGGACCTCGGCGGTGCGGGCCTTTCCTGCGCCACCTCGGAGCTGGCCTCCGCGGGCTCCGGCGGTATGCGCGTCGAGCTGGACACCGTTCCGCTGCGCGACTCCTCCCTCTCGCCCGAGGAAATCCTCATGAGCGAGTCGCAGGAGCGCATGTGCGCGATCGTCGAGCCGGGCAAGGTCGACCGCTTCATGGAGATCTGCGAGAAGTGGGACGTCATCGCCACCGTCATCGGTGAGGTGACCGAGGGCTCGCAGTTGGAGATCTTCTGGCACGGCGAGCAGATCGTCGACGTGCCGCCGCGGTCCGTCGCCCACGAGGGCCCGACGTACCACCGCCCGTTCGCCCGCCCGTCCTGGCAGGACGCGCTGCAGGCCGACGACGCGAACAAGCTGGCCCGCCCGGCGAACGCCGCCGAGTTGCGCGAGCAGGTCCTCAAGCTGGTCGCCTCGCCGAACCAGGCCTCCAAGGCGTGGATCACGGACCAGTACGACCGGTTCGTGCAGGGCAACACCGTGCTCGCGATGCCCGAGGACGCCGGCATGGTCCGGATCGACGAGAAGTCGAACCTGGGCGTGGCCATGGCGACCGACGGCAACGGCCGGTACGCGAAGCTCGACCCGTACACGGGGGCGCAGCTCGCACTGGCGGAGGCGTACCGCAATGTCGCCACCTCCGGCGCCAAGCCGCTCGCCATCTCGGACTGCCTGAACTTCGGTTCGCCCGAGGACCCGGACGTCATGTGGCAGTTCGCCGAGGCCACCCGTGGTCTCGCGGACGGCTGCCTGGAGCTCGGAACCCCGGTCACCGGCGGCAACGTGTCGCTGTACAACCAGACCGGTGAGACGGCGATCCACCCGACGCCGGTCGTGGCCGTGCTCGGTGTGATCGACGACGTGACACGGCGTACGCCGGTCGCCTTCAAGGAAGAGGGCCAGCTCCTCTACCTGCTCGGCGACACGCGTGAGGAGTTCGGCGGCTCGGCCTGGTCCGAGGTCGTCCACAACCACCTCGGCGGTCTGCCGCCCAAGGTCGACCTGGGCCGCGAGAAGCTGCTCGGCGAGATCCTGATCTCGGCGTCCCGCGACGGCATGGTCGACGCGGCGCACGACCTCTCCGACGGCGGTCTGATCCAGGCGGTCACCGAGTCCTGCCTCCGTGGCGGGAGGGGTGCCCGACTGGTCGTGCCGGACGGTCTGGACGCGTTCACCTTCCTCTTCTCGGAGTCGGCGGGCCGCGCGGTCGTCTCGATTCCGCGCAGCGAGGAGCTCCGCTTCAACGACATGTGCGGGGCGCGGGGTCTGCCCGTCACCCGGATCGGTGTCGTGGACGGCGAGGAGATCGAGGTCCAGGGCGAGTTCAGCATTCCGCTGAGCGAGCTCCGTACGGCACACGAGGCGACGATTCCGGGTCTGCTCGCCTGAGCCGGAATCGTGTCAGCGCTTTGAGCGAAGCCCTCGTCCGGTCCACCGGGCGGGGGCTTCGTCATCGCGCGCGTACCGGTGCCGGATCGGTCCGGCGGTGGCGAGCGGCACGTCACCGCGGCTCGGAGCCCGCTGCCTCCGCCTGCTGCCTGTCCGGATCACGTCGTGACCGGCTGCTCCCGCCGACCCGGACACCCCTTCGTCGAGGAGATGAAGGCCTCCACCGTCTGGCCTCCACCGTCTGGCCTCCACCGTCTGGGCTCCACCGTCTGGGCTCCACCGCCTGGGCTCCTTCGCGACCGAGGCCGACCGGGGCACGGCGCCTGCCGACTGCCCGTAGGCTCGCTGCCATGCCGCCGTCCCAGAAGCGCGCCCGCCGCTACGACCTCGTCCGGACCCGCACCGCCGTGCAGGCGCAGTTCGCCCATGTCCGGGATGCGGTCGGCACTCTGACGCCGAATCAGCTGGCTCTGCCGACCCGGCTCGGGGAGTGGACGGTGCGTGAGCTCGCCGCCCATCTGACATTGGCTGTCTCGAACGTCTGCCGGAACCTGGAGCTGCCGGAGCCGTCCGGCGAGAAGCCCGAGCTCACGCTGCTGGAGTGGCCGTTCTCGACCGCCGAGCGGGCCGGCCGGATCACGGATGACACCAAGGCGCTCGCCGCGGACCGCCCCGATCTCGACGCGCTGTACGCAGAGGTCGCCGACCGGTTCGAGGCGGTGGTGCCGGGCGTCGGCGAGGACCGGTTGCTGCCCACCCGGGTGGGCGTGATGCGGCTGGGCGACTTCCTCGTCACCCGCACGGTCGAACTCGTCGTGCACACGGACGACCTGAACGCGGCGGCCGGGCTGGACATCCCGTACGACCGGCAGGCCCTCGCCGCCTGCACCCGGCTGCTCACGGACGCCCTCGCGGAGAAGGCGCCCGGCGGTTCGGTCGAGGTGCGCGTCCCGCCGTTCTCGGTCGTCCAGTGCGTCCAGGGTCCGAAGCACACCCGCGGTACGCCGCCCAATGTCGTCGAGACCGATCCGCTGACCTGGATACGGCTCGCCACCGGGCGTACGCAGTGGTCCCGGGCGCTCGACGAGGCGAAAGTCAGCGCGAGCGGTGAGCGGGCCGACCTGAACGACCTGCTGCCACTGCTCGGCTGACGGAGGGCGGGGGAACCGGATCGGACCCTCGTACCGTCACATGGCCATGTTCGGACAACGAATGACTGTCAGCGTCCTGGCTCTCCTCACCCTCGCCGCGTGCGGTACGGAGTCGGGTTCCGGAGCCGGTTCCGGCTCGGGGTCCGGCGACGGCAGCGGCACCGTACGGACCGGCCTGCCCGTCACCGGCGTCCACTGGAACGTCGATTCGGTGACGGTCGGAGGGAAGAGGACCGTGGCCCCGGACGGCGCCGAAGTCACGATCACGCCCGACGGCAGGGCCACCGGGAACTTCGGCTGCAACCACTTCACTGCCCCGGTCCGCGTGGACGGCGACACGGTCACCGTGAAGCCGGCCACGACCACCGAGATGGGTTGCGAGAAGGATCTTCAGCAGTTCGAGCGGGCCCTGTCCAGCACGTTCAGCGGCAGACTCACCGCGGCTGTGGCGGAGAAGAGCCTGACCTTGACCACGGCGAAGGGCGACTCCATCGCCTTCACCTCGGAGCCTGCCGCCCCGCTCACCGGCACCACCTGGACCGTCACCGCTCTGGTCTCCGGCTCGGCCGCCTCGTCGCTGCCCGCCGGTGCGGGGAAGAAGGCGCGACTGAGCTTCGGCAAGGACGACTCCGTACAGGGCAGCCCGGGCTGCAACCAGATCCGCGGCACCGCGACGGTCTCCGGCTCCGCCATCACGTTCGGCCGGATCAACGGCACCAAGATGATGTGCCCGGATCCGCAGATGAAGGTGGAACGCGCGCTCCTCGCGATCCTGGACGGGAGGACGACGTACAGGATCGATCACCGCACGCTGACCCTCACCGCGGCGAACGGTGAGGGTTTCAGCGCCACGGCACCCGCACCCGGGAAGTGAGTCAGGACCCCGTCGAGTACGGCAGCAGGCCGGCGTCCGTCCTCTCCCAGGACGCCCGCAGCTCGGCCAGCAGCTTCGGCTCGGCCTGCGCCCGGTCCGCCTGTTCCCGCTGGTCATGGGCGAGCTGGAACAGCTGGTCGGTCCCGCCCTTGCCCCGGTAGTACTTCCAGTCGCCGCGTCGCAGCGCCCGCTCCCCGCGTACCCGCCAGAACAGATCCCGCTCCTTCGGCTCCTCGCCCCTCAGCAGGTATCCGGCGAGGCTGATGCCGTCCAGCGGGTACGCGGGGTCCGGCCGCGCGCCGCCGAGCTCCAGCAGCGTCGCGGTCCAGTCCGGCGAGAACACCGGCAGACCGCTCACCTGGTGCGGGTCGATCCTGGCCGGCCAGCGCAGCACTGCCGGGACCCGGATCCCGCCCTCCTGCAGCGAGGACTTGTTGCCGGAGAGCGGCCACTGGTACGAGAACCGCTCGCCGCCGTTGTCGCTGGCGAAGAAGACCAGGGTGTCCTCCTCCTGGCCGGACCGCTCCAGTGCCTTCAGCACCTCGCCGACCGAGCGGTCCAGGTCCTCCACCATCTGCTTGTACTTCGCGACCGAGCCGCCGTCCGCGTGGAACAGCCCAGCCAGGCCCCCGGCCCTGATCTTGCGGACGATCTCGGCGCTCTCGGCCGTGTCGCCTTCCGCGATCCAGGGCCAGTGCGGGGTGGTGAAGTTGAGATTGAGCAGCCACGGCTCGTCGTGGTCGCGCTGTACGTACTCGCTCGCGCGCTCGGTCAGGATCCGCGTGTAGTAGCGCAGGTCCTTGTACTCGGCGTCGCCCTCGTACAGGTCGTACTCGCCCGCGAGGCCGAGCTTGGAGTAGTACTCCAGCGCCCCGCCGAAGTTCCCGAAGAACTCGTCCCAGCCGGACTTGGTGGGGCTGTAGTCCGGCAGATAGCCGCAGTGCCACTTGCCGATCAGCGCGGTGGTGTACCCGACGCCGCGCAGCAGTGAGGCGAGCGTCGGGTGCGTGGGTTCGAGGCCCACAGACCGGTCCGCGATGGGCTCGGCGAGTCCGCCCTTCGTACGGCCCGGATAGCGCCCGGTGTAGAGGCTGAACCGGGTGGGGGAGCAGGTCGCGGAGCCGGAGTAGGCGTCCGTGAATCGCACGCCCTGGCGGCCGAGACGGTCCAGGTTCGGGGTGTGGATGTGCGGGGAGCCGTAGGAGGAGAGGTCGGCCCAGCCGAGGTCGTCGCCGAGGATGAAGAGGATGTTGGGCCGCCGGGAGTGCTTGCCGCGGGCTGCCCGGAAGGGGCGCTCACGGGCGGCCTCGGCAGGAGCCGCCCCAGCCGCTGAGGCAGGCGTGGCGGCGGAGGCGGGCGTGGCGAGGGCCGGGATTCCGACTGCGGCGGTCGCGGCGGTCGCGCCGACGACGGTCCCGAAGGTACGCCGGGTCAGTGGCATCGAATCCGTACTTTCGTTCGAACTGCTTGAGTCGCGAGAAGGCATGACTGCTCCAGGGCAGGGCTCGGCGGACCCGTCAGGCGTCACATGCGGACATGCGGACGCGCACGCGGGTACGAGTGAGGGAAAGCGGGAGCGGAAACGGAGGGCGCCGACGCGAGGGCGGGCTCGGCACCGTCAGCAGGCGCGCATCGACGCGGTGCGCGTCGCGGGAATCAGGCGCAGCGACAGATGGCGCTCGCGACACGTCCCAGATCGACGTGGCGGCGCTCCACGAGCGTGACCGAACGGTCACCGAGAGGCTGCATGGGGCAGGAGCCTGCCAAGGGGGCATGCGCCTGTCAACGCCGGTCTCGCACTCCGGACGCCGACGAACCGCCGGGCGGTGAGATCCGAAACCCTGAGGCGGCGTGATCCGAAACCTGGACCGGTGCGATCCGCAAACCGAGGCGTGGTGGCGGGGAAAGCCGCATACCGCCCCGTCGGCCCCTCGTCCGGTGTGAGGCTCACCACGAAACGAGCGTTCGGCCAGCGCCTTCCGCGGTCCGTCGACCGACTCGCCGAGCGCGCGCCCGGCCCTGCGGCCCCGTGACACCCGCATGGCCGGAACTGGTCGGTAACCCGCCGCCAGACCGGGCCTCAACCGCCCCGC
This sequence comes from Streptomyces sp. NPDC051664, assembly GCF_044453545.1. Lineage (NCBI taxonomy): Bacteria > Bacillati > Actinomycetota > Actinomycetes > Kitasatosporales > Streptomycetaceae > Streptomyces > Streptomyces sp. NPDC051664. Next base: position 321,042 of record NZ_JBITCU010000006.1, read on the forward strand.
AGCCCGCCCGCAGCCGAAAGCCCTCACTGTCCGTGATCTCTCGATCAACCCCGGGAACGGTGTTCCGGCGCCCTTCCCCGGTGCTCCGGCGAGGTGTCCCCAATTCGGACCAGTGGTCGATCTCGCCTACACTCGGTGGCGTGCCCCGTGGTGATGGACGACTCAACCACGACCTGCTCCCCGGAGAGAAAGGCCCCCAGGACGCTTGCGGCGTCTTCGGTGTCTGGGCTCCGGGTGAAGAGGTCGCCAAGCTCACCTATTTCGGACTGTATGCCCTGCAGCACCGTGGACAGGAGTCCGCGGGCATTGCAGTGAGCAACGGGTCCCAGATCCTGGTCTTCAAGGACATGGGACTGGTCTCGCAGGTCTTCGACGAAACGTCTCTGGGATCTCTCCAGGGCCATATCGCGGTCGGTCATGCCCGCTACTCCACCACCGGTGCCTCGGTGTGGGAGAACGCGCAGCCGACGTTCCGTGCGACCGCGCACGGCTCGATCGCCCTGGGTCACAACGGCAACCTGGTCAATACGGCCCAGCTCGCCGAGATGGTCGCCGACCTTCCCCGCAAGGACGGCCGCGCCACCCAGGTCGCCGCGACGAACGACACCGACCTGGTGACCGCTCTGCTCGCCGGCCAGACCGATGACGACGGCAAGCCGCTCACCATCGAGGAGGCCGCCACCAAGGTGCTTCCCGACGTGAAGGGCGCTTTCTCGCTCGTCTTCATGGACGAGCACACCCTCTACGCCGCCCGCGACCCGCAGGGCATCCGCCCGCTGGTCCTCGGCCGGCTGGAGCGCGGCTGGGTGGTGGCATCGGAATCCGCTGCCCTCGACATCTGCGGCGCCAGCTTCGTCCGCGAGATCGAGCCGGGTGAGCTCGTCGCCATCGACGAGAACGGCCTGCGCACTTCGCGGTTCGCGGAAGCGAAGCCCAAGGGCTGTGTCTTCGAGTACGTGTACCTGGCCCGCCCCGACACCGACATCGCCGGGCGGAATGTGTACCTCTCCCGCGTGGAGATGGGCCGCAAGCTGGCCGCCGAGGCCCCGGTCGAGGCCGATCTGGTCATAGCGACTCCGGAGTCCGGCACCCCCGCCGCCATCGGTTACGCGGAGGCCAGCGGCATCCCGTTCGGTGCCGGTCTGGTCAAGAACGCGTACGTCGGCCGGACCTTCATCCAGCCGTCCCAGACCATTCGCCAGCTGGGTATCCGCCTGAAGCTGAATCCGCTCAAGGAAGTCATCAAGGGCAAGCGCCTGGTGGTCGTCGACGACTCGATCGTCCGCGGCAACACCCAGCGCGCACTGGTCCGGATGCTCCGCGAGGCCGGCGCCGCCGAGATCCACATCCGGATCTCCTCCCCGCCGGTGAAGTGGCCCTGCTTCTTCGGTATCGACTTCGCGACCCGTGCGGAGCTGATCGCCAACGGCATGACGGTCGACGAGATCTGCACGTCGATGGGTGCCGACTCGCTCGCGTACATCTCGCTCGACGCGATGATCGAGGCGACGACGATCGCCAAGCCGAACCTGTGCCGCGCCTGCTTCGACGGCGAGTACCCGATGGAGCTCCCGGACCCGGAGCTGCTCGGCAAGCAGCTGCTGGAGACCGAGCTGGCGGCAGGCCCCGCGGCCACCGCCGCGGCCGACGCGCTGCGTCGTCCGTGACCGGTCAGGCACACCAGCCCTGCCATCAGCCCCGTATTTCCACACGAAAGATCCCAGGCAATGTCTGAGACAACAGGTGCTTCCTACGCGGCAGCGGGCGTCGACATCGAGGCCGGCGACCGTGCCGTCGAGCTGATGAAGGAGTGGGTGAAGAAGACGCAGCGCGCTGAAGTCGCGGGCCTTGGCGGCCTGGGCGGTTTCGCCGGCCTCTTCGACGCCTCGGCGCTCAAGCGCTACGAGCGTCCGCTCCTCGCCTCCGCCACCGACGGCGTCGGCACGAAGGTCGACCTCGCCCGCCAGATGGGTGTGTACGACACCATCGGCCACGACCTCGTCGGCATGGTCGTCGACGACTTGGTCGTCTGCGGCGCCGAGCCGCTCTTCATGACCGACTACATCTGCGTCGGCAAGGTGCACCCCGAGCGTGTCGCGTCCATCGTGAAGGGCATCGCCGAGGGCTGTGTCCTGGCGGGCTGCGCCCTGGTCGGCGGCGAGACCGCCGAACACCCGGGCCTGCTCGGCCCCGATGACTTCGATGTCGCCGGCGCCGGTACGGGCGTGGTCGAGGCCGACCGGCTGCTCGGCCCGGACCGTATCCGTAAGGGTGACGCGGTCATCGCGATGGCGTCGTCCGGACTTCACTCCAACGGGTACTCGCTCGTCCGCCACGTCGTCTTCGACCGGGCCGGCTGGGCGCTGGACCGCGACGTCGAGGAGTTCGGCCGCACGCTCGGCGAGGAGCTCCTGGAGCCCACCAAGATCTACTCGCTGGACTGCCTGGCGCTGACCCGTACGACCGAGGTGCACGGCTTCAGCCACGTCACCGGCGGCGGCCTCGCCAACAACCTCGCCCGGGTCATCCCGGACGGGCTGCACGCCACGGTGGACCGCTCCACCTGGACGCCCGGCGCGGTCTTCGACCTGGTCGGCAAGGCCGGTCAGGTCGAGCAGCTGGAGCTGGAGAAGACGCTCAACATGGGTGTCGGCATGATCGCGATCGTCCCCGCGGAATCGGTGGACGTCGCGCTGACGACGCTGGCCGACCGCGGAGTCGACTCCTGGGTCGCCGGTGAGATCACGGATCGCGGCACGCATGCGACAGGTGCCGAGCTCACTGGTTCGTACGCGCGGTAGGCGGGGTGGGGCAGGACGCGCCGGAGCCGTCCGGTGCCGTTCTGCCCTCCATCGCCGGACGTCCCCACATCCCGGCCATGCACGGTCAGCCGGATCCGGGCAGCACAAAACCCGGTCCGGGCGAGCCCGAACCGGGTTGTTGTGTCAGCGCGAGGTCAAGCGCCGCGGCGCTGTGACGACGGACCGGACTGATCGTCCTCGTCCTCGTCCTCGTCGTCGTTGTACAGATCCGCGTACTGTGCGTACGGGTCATCTTCCTCGTCGTCGTCCTCGAACGGCTCTGCGTTCGGTGGTTGACTCGAAGGCGATGCGCCCAGCTCATTGGCCAGACGCGACAGGTCAGTCCCGCCGCTGCTGTACTTCAGCTGGCGGGCGACCTTTGTCTGCTTGGCCTTTGCCCGGCCGCGCCCCATGGCTCGACCCCCTCGGTGACGGGGCTCGACGGCCCCAGAGTCTTGACACGCGTTCATGTTTCAGGACGGACTCTCGGCAGAGAGACCGTGCCCGTAGGGCTTTAACGGTACCTGCTTCCGTGGCCATACGGTACGCCGCCCGCATCACACACCCCGGAACAGGACCAGCAAGAAGCCCTGTCCTCACTGGTCAACTGCGATTTTAACCTCTTCTTGGCATGCGACCCGCCGACCGGCGTGAGTCTTGTCTCGCCGGTCGGCGGATCGGTGGGCCGTGAGGCGCCGAGGTGCGAGGAAGACGCCTGGTGAGGCACCCGCGACCGTCGGTGACGGATGTCAGCGGCGGCGCGCCTCGAACATCCGCTGCTCGGCGATCCGGTCGGCCGCCGCGGCCGGCGGAATGCCGTCATCCTTCGCACGTGCAAATATGGCGAGCGTGGTGTCGAAGATCTTCGAGGCCTTCGCCTTGCACCGGTCGAAGTCGAAGCCGTGCAGTTCGTCGGCGACCTGGATGACACCGCCCGCGTTCACCACGTAGTCGGGGGCATAGAGGATCGAACGGTCCGCGAGGTCCTTCTCGACACCCGGGTGCGCCAGCTGGTTGTTGGCCGCACCGCACACCACCTTGGCCGTGAGTACCGGAACGGTGTCGTCGTCCAGTGCGCCGCCGAGCGCGCAAGGGGCGTAGATGTCGAGGCCCTCGGTGCGGATCAGCGCGGCGGTGTCCGCGGCGACGGCGACCTCGGGGTGGAGCTCGGTGATCCGGCGTACCGACTCGTCGCGTACGTCCGTGATGACGACCTCGGCGCCGTCCTTCAGCAGATGCTCGACGAGGTGGTGGCCGACCTTGCCGACGCCCGCGACCCCCACTTTCCGGCCACGCAGCGTCGGGTCGCCCCAGAGGTGCTGGGCCGAGGCCCGCATGCCCTGGAAGACACCGAACGCGGTGAGCACGGAGGAGTCGCCGGCGCCACCGTTCTCCGGGGAGCGGCCGGTGGTCCACCGGCACTCGCGGGCGACGACGTCCATGTCGGCGACGTAGGTGCCGACGTCGCAGGCGGTCACGTAACGCCCGCCGAGAGAGGCCACGAACCGGCCGTAGGCCAGCAGCAGTTCCTCGGTCTTGATCTTCTCGGGGTCGCCGATGATGACGGCCTTGCCGCCGCCGTGGTCGAGACCGGCCATGGCGTTCTTGTACGACATGCCGCGCGCAAGGTTCAGCGCATCCGCGACGGCCTCCTCCTCGGAGGCGTACGGATAGAAGCGGGTGCCGCCGAGGGCCGGGCCCAGGACGGTGGAGTGGATGGCGATGACGGCCTTGAGGCCGCTGGCACGGTCCTGGCAGAGCACGACTTGCTCGTGGCCCCCCTGATCCGACTGGAACAGGGTGTGCAGGACGCCGTCGGTCACATCGGTCACTGTGGTGACTCCCAAGTACGAAGCGGCGGAGACCCTCCTGAAGGTGGGGAGGGTCCCGGACCGACCGGCACGGCCGGTCCGACTGGGCAAGAGCGTAAGTCCTACGCGGACGTAGATCTGTTCCAGTGCCGAGGATCACCCCCCGGCGGAGTACGGGCGTGACACGATTTGCTGCATGTCGGTGGTGTCTTCGGTGCTCGTCCCTTACGCGTCCTACCTCCGGGTGTACGAACCGCTGGCCGCCTTCCCGGAGCCGGAACGCACCCACTGGGCCCGGTATGCGGGGCGCACCCGTATCCCCACGGCCCAGGACGAACTGCGCCGTTCGCTGGCCAACTTGGTGGCCACTCCACCGGTCGGGGTGCCGGTGCACGAGAGCGGGGACGCGTTCGTCGCCGAGGTGAACGGCGTGGTCTGCGTCTGTCCGTGGCGGACCCGGCTGCGCGGCTGGCTGGCACTGGGGGAGCTGGCGGAGATGTTCCCGGCTCCGGTGCTCGACGCGGTGCTGCCGCCGGTGGTGCGCGGGCAGGCGGTCGCGGACCACGAGCGGTGGGCGGAGCGCAATCCGGACGCCAGGCCGTGGATCCGGACCGCGGTATGGCAGGTCCCGGTGCGGTGGTTCGTCCTCTTCGCCGACGAGGAGCGCGAGCACACCGGAGCGGATGCGGACGGGGGAGCGCCGGTGCTGCGCTACCGGACTCCGATGGTGCAGGCGCGGCGCCGGCTGGCCCGGGCGCTGAAGACGCTGCGTGAGAGTGTCGACGAGGGTCCGCTGACCGAGGGGCTGGTGGACGTCGGGCGCTGGCTGGAGGAGTTCCATCCGCGTGCGCTGGTCGAGCTGGACTACGGCGGCCTGGTGCACGCGCTGTCGGCGAAGCAGCTCGCCGAGGACCGGTCGGCCCTGGATGTCGCCGAGGGCATCGCGGCGCTGCAGGCCGGTGACTCCGACGGCGCGGGCGAGGCGTACGGGCGGCTGGCCGAGCGCTGGCGGGCCGTGAGGGACCGTCAGTTCGCCAACTGATTCCGGCCGCTCCGAGCAGGCCTTGAACCGTTGTCCCGTGTGACTCGTGAGAACGGTGAGAGCGAAGGGGCGGGAACGTACTCCAGTGGCTCCAGGACCTACGTCCCGAACCGGGCCTTTGCCTCAAGGGTGACGGATAGCACTAACTGGGCCCTTGCGCCCTTCCCTACCCCTCGTGCCAAAATAGGACAAGGAGTCCGGGGAGGACTCCTTCCGTCCAAGTATGGGCGGAATACTCGGCATTGCACTCTATGGGGGGTCTGGTGACTCCTGATCGCCCTGTGACTGATCGTCACGGTGGTGTGACTGTCCGCTATGGCATGGTCCATCGGCTTCCGTCGCTGATGAACACCTGGGAGGGCAATTCCATCGGTTTGGCCGACGTGGCTGGACGGATGGTGTAGTTGTAGTGCCGAGGACAAGCCGTTCGTCCTATAACCGACTCGGCCCGCGTCCGCCATTTCGGGCAACGTGGGTCAAGGTGCAGAATTTAGAGGAAAGAACCGAGATGGTTCGGTTCTCCCGAGGAGGCCGCTCATGACCGCTCGCACCCCTGATGCCGAGCCGCTGCTGACCCCGGCTGAGGTTGCCACGATGTTCCGCGTGGACCCGAAGACGGTCACCCGTTGGGCCAAGGCAGGCAAGCTCACGTCCATCCGCACGCTCGGTGGACATCGCCGGTACCGCGAGGCAGAGGTCCGCGCACTGCTTGCGGGTATTCCGCAGCAGCGCAGCGAGGCCTGACACACCCCTGTCGCCGCGCCACAACCGGGCTGCCCGGGTCCCCCAACCCGTGTTTGCCCACCCATAGCTCCACACGACGGGCGTCCGCCCCAACGGGCGCCATACCTATGTCATACGGGTGCGTCGTTCGATCGCGCTGGACTCCGCCGGGTCCAGCGCGATCTTTTTTGTGCCCGCACGGCGGGTGGTCGGCCCTGCGGGGCGACCCGGGATCGACTGCGTGGCGGCTTCGGTGCCGGCTGCCGGGGGTGTCTGCCGGCCCTGCCGGACGGTCCCCCGGGGGCACTTTCGGCGACCCCCTGATGACCCCGTCCGAGGGGTGCAATTGCACATATTAAATTCGCCAGTTGTAGGAAGGGTGTAAAGTCACCCTTTCTCAAAACTCATGCAGTGACTCCCGTCACACGGTCCGGGTCTTGCCAGGATCGAGCCTGCCACTGCAGAGAAAGGGAATTCCGCGCCCTCGGTCATGGGGCGACAGGCTTTCCTCCTCGGCCGTCACCTCGTCGGCCGACGCGTCGGAGGCGTGAGCGGGCGCGGCGGCCGCGGCGGTGTCCGGGACGGCCACTGACGCCCCGCTCGGCAGGTCGGGGGGTTCAGGGGGCGCGTGGGCCCGGAGGCCGTCACGTACCCGAGGAAGCCCGTGACGGGTTCCATGGAGTCGGCGGCGGGCTCCATGGCGAGCCGCAGGAGCCGATGGCAGATCGGGCAGTGCCGGGTGAGATGTCGATAGCCGGAAGCAGCCGCCAGATGGGCGCGCAGCAGTGCGCGGGTCTCGTGCCTCGCCGTGGATGCCGTCATCCGCGCCACCCCCCGGTGGAACGCGCTGCCCCGCGCTGTGGAACAGGGGCAGTCCCTGTTGTCTGAGTACTCGTTGGCAGTTGCCGGAGTCAAGACACGCGAAAGCCCGGATCCTTGAGGATCCGGGCTTTCGTTACTGCGGTCCTGACGGGATTTGAACCCGCGGCCTCCACCTTGACAGGGTGGCGAGCACTCCAAACTGCTCCACAGGACCAGGTTTTCGCTGCCGCCTTGCGGCTGGCTGCGAAAACAGACTGTACAGGAGGTTGGAGGCTCTGGTCGACCTCACTCCTGGTGGCGGCTCGGTTACGGCACCGAGGCCGCCCGGGTCACGGCGCCGCGGCGTCGATCGCCTTCACGATCCGCTTGTCGGAGACGGGGTACGCGGTGCCCAGGGCGTGCGCGAAATAGCTGACCCGGAGCTCCTCGATCATCCAGCGGATGTCCAGGACCTCCTGCGGAACGGGCCTGCCCTGCGGCAGCTGTTCGAGCAGCCAGGCGTACTCGTCCTGCATCTCGTGGACCTTCTCCATGCGCGTGGTGTCGCGCTGGACGGCCGTCGGCATCTGCTGCAGCCGGCGGTCCGCGGCGACCAGATAGCGCATCAGATCGGGCAGCCTGCGCAGCCCGGTCTTCGTGACGAAACCCGGCGGTACGAGGGCCGCGAGCTGGTCCCGCACATCGGTGACGTTGTTGACCAGGACGAGGCTGCTGGTGGCCTTCAGGCGCCGCTCGCAGGCCTGCCAGGCGGCCAGCACCTGCTGCACCTGGGCGACGGTGTGTTCGGTCAGTGCGACGAGATCGGCGCGGACCTTGTCGTACAGCTTCCGGAACGACTCCTCGTCCCAGGCCGGACCGCCGTGGGCGCCGATCAGCCGGTCCGCGGCCGCCGTCGCGCAGTCCTCGAACAGTGCCTGGATGGAGCCGTGCGGGTTGCGGGACAGGGCCAGCTTCTGCTGGTTCGTCAGCTTGTCCGAGGCGAACTTGGCAGGGTTCACCGGGATGTTCAGCAGGATCAGCTTCCGGGTGCCGCGCCACATGGACTGCAGCTGCTCGGCCTCGGTGTCGAAGAGTCGTACGGCCACGGTCTCGCCCTGGTCGACCAGCGCCGGGTACGCCTTGACCGGCTGGCCGGCCCGACGGGTCTCGAAGACCCGGTTCAGGGTGCCGATCGTCCAGCCCGTGAGGCCCGACCGCTCGATGGACTCGCCCGACGGGCCCGCGGTGGCCGCAGCGGCCTTGGAGAGGGCCTGACGGGCCTTGGGGCGCAGCTGGAGCTTCAGCGCCTCCAGGTCCTTGTCCTCGGCCACCTTGCGGCGCCGCTCGTCGACGATCCTGAACGTGATCTTCAGGTGGTCCTGGATCCGGGACAGGTCGAAGTCGTCGGCGGAGACCGGGACGCCGACCATCCGCTGGAGCTCACGCGCGAGTGTGGCCGGCAGCGGCTCCTGCAGCGGCACCGCCCGGTCCAGGAACTTGCCCGCGTAGTTCGGCGCGGGCACGTAATGCCGGCGGATCGGCTTGGGCAGCGACCGGATCAGCTCGGTGATCACCTCTTCGCGCAGACCCGGGATCTGCCAGTCGAAGCCCTCAGAGGTGACCTGGTTGAGCACCTGGAGCGGGACATGGACGGTCACACCGTCCGCATCCGCGCCGGGCTCGAACTGGTAGGTCACCTTGAACTTGAGCTTCCCCTGCCGCCAGGAGTCCGGATAGTCGTCCTTGGTGACGGCCCCGGCTTTCTCGTTGATGAGCATCGAGCGCTCGAAGTCGAGCGTGTCCGGCTCGTCTCGGCGCTTGTGCTTCCACCAGGAGTCGAAGTGCGCGCCGGAGACGACATGCTCGGGAATCCGCTGGTCGTAGAAGTCGAAGAGCGTCTCGTCGTCCACGAGGATGTCGCGGCGGCGCGCCCGGTGCTCCAACTCCTCGACTTCACCGAGGAGTTTGCGGTTGTCGTGGAAGAACTGGTGGTGCGTCCGCCAGTCGCCCTCGACCAGCGCGTTCCGGATGAAGAGATCGCGGGACGTCTCCGCGTCGATCCGGCCGAAATTGATCTTGCGCTGGGCCACGATCGGTACGCCGTACAGCGTGACCCGCTCGTACGCCATCACCGCCGCCTGGTCCTTCTCCCAGTGCGGTTCGCTGTACGTGCGCTTCAGCAGATGCTGGGCCAGCGGTTCGATCCACTCCGGCTCGACCTTGGCATTGACCCGCGCCCACAGCCGGGACGTCTCGACCAGCTCGGCCGACATCACGAACCGCGGCTGCTTCTTGAAGAGCGCCGAACCGGGGAAGATCGCGAACTTGGCGCTGCGCGCACCGAGGTACTCGTTCTTCTCGGTGTCCTTCAGCCCGATGTGCGACAGCAGGCCGGCCAGCAGCGAGGTGTGCACCGCCTGCTCGGGCGCATCCTCCTCGTTGAGGTGGATGTCCATCTGCTTGGCGACCGTACGCAGCTGCGCATAGATGTCCTGCCATTCGCGGATGCGCAGGAAGTTCAGATACTCCTGCTTGCACATCCGGCGGAAGCTGGACGAGCCGCGCTCCTTCTGCTGCTCGCGGATGTACCGCCACAGATTCAGGTACGCCAGGAAGTCCGACGTCTCGTCCTTGAAGCGGGCGTGCTGCTGATCGGCCTGCGTCTGCTTGTCCGAAGGCCGCTCGCGCGGGTCCTGGATGGAGAGCGCGGCGGCGATCACCATGACCTCGCGCGCGCAGCCGTTGCGGTCGGCCTCGATGACCATGCGGGCGAGGCGCGGGTCGACGGGCAGCTGCGAGAGCTTCCGCCCCAGCTGCGTCAGCCGTTGCCCCTTCTTCCCCTCCTGGGGGGACTTCTCCTCCAGGTCGAGTGCGCCGAGCTCCTGGAGGAGCTGCACACCGTCGCGGATGTTGCGGTGGTCCGGCGGGTCGATGAAGGGGAACTTCTCGATGTCGCCGAGGCCGGCCGCGGTCATCTGGAGGATGACGGAGGCCAGGTTCGTACGGAGGATCTCCGCGTCGGTGAACTCCGGGCGGGTCAGGAAGTCGTCCTCGGAGTACAGCCGGATGCAGATGCCGTCCGACGTACGGCCGCAGCGGCCCTTGCGCTGGTTGGCGCTGGCCTGCGAGATCCGCTCGATCGGCAGCCGCTGGACCTTGGTGCGGTGGCTGTAGCGGGAGATCCGGGCGTTGCCCGGGTCGATCACGTACTTGATGCCGGGGACGGTCAGCGAGGTCTCGGCGACGTTTGTCGCCAGAACGATCCTGCGGCCGGTGTGGCGCTGGAACACCCGGTGCTGCTCGGCGTGCGAGAGACGTGCGTAGAGGGGGAGCACCTCGGTGTGGCGGAGGTTCTTCTTGTTCAGGGCGTCCGCGGTGTCGCGGATCTCGCGCTCGCCGGAGAGGAAGACCAGGACATCGCCGGGGCCCTCCGACTGGAGCTCGTCGACGGCATCGCAGATCGCGGTGATCTGGTCGCGGTCGGAGTCGTCGCCCTCTTCCTCGAGCAGCGGCCGGTAGCGCACCTCGACCGGGTACGTACGCCCGCTGACCTCGACGATCGGCGCGTCGCCGAAGTGCCGTGCGAAGCGCTCCGGGTCGATGGTCGCCGAGGTGATGACGACCTTCAGATCGGGGCGCTTGGGCAGCAGCCGGGCCAGATAGCCGAGCAGGAAGTCGATGTTCAGCGACCGCTCGTGGGCTTCGTCGATGATGATCGTGTCGTACGCGAGCAGCTCGCGGTCCGTCTGGATCTCGGCCAGCAGGATGCCGTCCGTCATCAGCTTCAGATACGTGGCGTCCGGGTTCACCTGGTCGGTGAAGCGGACCTTCCAGCCGACCGCCTCACCGAGCGCAGTCTTGAGCTCGTCGGCGACGCGCTCGGCGACCGTGCGGGCCGCGATCCGGCGCGGCTGGGTGTGCCCGATCATGCCCCGGACGCCGCGTCCCAGCTCCATGCAGATCTTGGGGATCTGCGTGGTCTTGCCGGACCCGGTCTCACCGGCGACGATCACGACCTGGTGGTCGCGTATCGCCTCCAGGATCTCGTCCTTCTTCTGACTGACCGGAAGCTCTTCCGGGTACGAGAGAGCAGGCAGCCGAGCGGCGCGCCCTGCGAGCCGCTCGGCTGCCTTCCCGGCCTGGGTGGCGATCTCGTCCAGTACGGCCTGCTGCGCCTCGGGCTTACGGATCCGGCGCGCCCCTTCGAGGCGGCGGCCGAGCCGGTGCGCGTCGCGGAGCGAGAGCTGTCCGAGCTGGGACTGGAGATCGGCGAAGGAAGTAGACATACGGGTCCCAGGATCGCACCCGGGCCCGAGGAACGGCGAACATATTTTGCGCGGTCTGCGTCACGACCGTGGTGACCGTGGGGAAGCCCGGGATCACAGCACGTACCATTTCGGACAACCGATCTTCGTGCCTCAGTCGAAAGCTGGTCTCCGTGTCCCGTGCGCAGTGGTGCTGCCTGGCGGCAGTGCTCGCGGTCGTACTGGGGCTGTTCTGCAGGCCCGCGACCGCGGCGGACGGCGGGGCGCCGCAGGAATCCGCCGCGGTGGTCGCCTCGGCCGCCGACGGTCAGCAGGTGCCCGGGTGCGGCAGGACGCGCGACGGCATCGAGCCCGGCGCCCCGGTCCGGGCCCGCGCGGCGTACGGGCAGGTGCCCGGGCTCGCCGGGTGGGGGCTGCCGGCCGCCGGTGGACAGGGGCCGGCCGAGCCGCCCGCACGCGTCGGGTTGCGGGGCCCCGAGCCTGCCGCGCCCACCCCGGTGGAACTCTCCGTACTGCGGGTCTAGGCGTCCCTGCGTCACCCGGCCGTCCCCTCACCACCCCGCATCACGAGCACGGAGCTTGCCATGCCCACGCCTAAAATGCCCTCGCCGAAGCCGTCCCTCAGGAAGCCGCTGCTCTACGGCACCGGCGTCGTCCTCGCCGCGGCGTTGCTCGGCTACGCCTCCTACCGGGCCACCGCCCCCGACCACTCGGCTTCCGATTCCTCGTACGTCGCCGAGGTCACCGCCGACCCGGATGCCGGCGTCTACCCCGAGCTGGCGAAGCTCGCCCGCCGCGACCCCGGCGACAAGCTGGCGCAGGGCCGGGCGGACGCGCCCGTCGTCCTCATCGAGTACGCCGACTTCAAGTGCGGCTACTGCGGCAAGTTCGCCCGCGACACCGAATCCGCTCTGGTGAAGAAGTACGTCGGCAACGGCACCCTGCGCATCGAATGGCGCAACTTCCCGATCTTCGGCGCCGAGTCCGAGGCAGCCGCGCGCGCCGCCTGGGCCGCCGGACAGCAGGGCCGCTTCTGGCAGTTCCACGCCGCCGCGTACGCCGAAGGGGTCAAGGAGAAGGGCTTCGGCAAGGCCCGGCTGAAGGCCCTCGCCCGGCAGGCGGGGGTGGCGGACCTCGACCGGTTCGCCCGCGACGCCGACAGTTCCGCCGCGTCCGCCGCGGTGAGCAAGGACCAGGAGCAGGGATACGGGATCGGTGCCACCTCCACCCCGTCGTTCCTGATCAACGGCCGCCCGATCGCCGGCGCCCAGTCGATGGAGGTCTTCACCCAGGCAATCGACGCGGCGGCAGACCGGGCCAGGAACACCAAGGATGCCAAGGGCGCCGACAAGTGACCTCGGACATCGGCTACTTCGCCGCCCTGCTCGGCGGGCTGCTGGCTCTGGTCAGCCCGTGCAGCGCCCTGTTGCTGCCCGCCTTCTTCGCCTACTCCATCGACTCCGCCGCCAGGCTGCTGGCCCGTACCGGCATCTTCTACGCCGGTCTGGCCACCACCCTTGTGCCCCTCGGCGCCGCCGGTTCGTATGCCGGACGGCTCTTCTACAGCCACCGGGACCAGCTCGTCCTCGGCGCCGGCCGGCTGATCATCGTCCTCGGCGTGGCGCAGATCGTGGGCCTCGGCTTCGCCTCGCGCCGGATCGCCGCGCTCAGCGGCCGGATCAGGCCGACGACCGCCGTATCGGTCTACGCCCTCGGCGCCGTCTACGGCCTGGCCGGCTTCTGCGCCGGGCCGATCCTCGGCAGCGTCCTGACGGTGGCGGCGGTCAGCGGCAGCCCCGTCTACGGCGGACTGCTGCTCGCCGTCTACGCCCTTGGCATGGCCGTTCCGCTGTTTCTGCTCGCGCTGCTCTGGGAACGCTTCGACCTCGGTCGCCGGGCGTGGCTGCGCGGTCGGACCTTCCGGCTCGGCCGCTTCGAACTGCACACCACGACCCTGCTGTCGGGGCTGTTCTTCATCGGGCTCGGCGCGCTGTTCCTGGCCTACGACGGGACGACCGCGCTGCCCGGACTGCTGGATGTGGACGATTCGTTCGCCGTCGAACAGTGGGCCCGGCGCATCGGCGAGCAGGTGCCGGACGCGATCGCGCTGGTCACCGCGGTCGCGGTGGTGCTGCTGGTTCTCGGGGTACGGGCGTGGCGCCGCCGGGAGGTGAACTCCGCGCAGCGGGAAGAGGTCTGACACGACGAAGGCCCCATCCGGTGGACGGGGCCTTCGAGAGGTGGCTGGGGCCGGGATCGAACCGGCGACCTATCGCTTTTCAGGCGATCGCTCGTACCAACTGAGCTACCCAGCCACGCAGCGCTTACGAGCTGCAGCGGTCCTGACGGGATTTGAACCCGCGGCCTCCACCTTGACAGGGTGGCGAGCACTCCAAACTGCTCCACAGGACCAAGCTGTTGTGCGACTAAGTGTCGCACAAGGTGGTGCGTGCCCCCAACGGGATTCGAACCCGTGCTACCGCCTTGAAAGGGCGGCGTCCTGGGCCACTAGACGATGAGGGCAGAACTGCTACTTCTGCGTCTATCGCCCCCCGAAGAGGGACGTGAGAAGCATCTGACTCCGCTTCCCCTCAAGAGGTTCCGCTTCTTCTTCAACCTCTGGGGTCTCAGAACGGTCAGGCCCTGACCGGCGCCCTTGGGCACGTCGGAGACTGTACTACGGCGTTTCGGTGTCAGCCAAACCGAATAGGCGAAGGGGTCGCTCCGGGTTGGTTCCCCTCCGGCAGATGGCGGCTGACCTCGGCCGTTGTCAGGCCGAGCCCGCCGAGTGTGATCTCGTCCCAGGCCTGCAGACGGCGGGTCGTGCGGTCCAGATAGAGCACCGAGGCGCGCACCTTTTCCGGCTTCCTGTTCTGCAGGGCGCGCAGCCCGCCGCCGCCCGTGGAGCCTTCGACCTTGAGCCGGGTGCCGAATCTCATCAGCTCGTTCTGCCGGTGGTGCACATGGCCGGCGAGGACCAGCGGAACCGTGCCGTCCGTCTCGCGGGCCGCGTCCGGCTCGTGGGTGACGGCGATGTCGACCGGTGTGCCGGCCTGCTCCTGGCCGCGCAGCGCGGAGGCGAGCCGCATGCCCGCCAACCGCTCGGCCGCCGCGCCCTGGGCAGGCTGCGAGCGGTCCGGGGTGAACTGGGGGTCCCCCATGCCGGCCACCCGCAGCCCGCCGACATCCACCGCCCGCCCGTCGTCCAGCACGTGCACGTTCTTGAACCGCTCCAGATACATCTGGGTGATGCGCGAGTCGTGATTCCCGCGGACCCAGACGTAGGGCGCGCCGAGATCGCGGATCGGGTCGAGGAAGCCGTTCTCGACCGCGGAGCCGTGGTCCATCGTGTCGCCCGAGTCGATGATCACGTCGATGTCGTACTGCCGGACCAGCGAGCCGATGATCTGCCAGGACGCGGGGTTGAGGTGGATGTCGGAGACATGCAGGACACGGAGGGTGGCGGGGTCCGGCCGGTAGACGGGAAGCGTCGACGTGGCGTCGTACAACTTGGTCACATTGGTGACGAGCCGGGCCAGTTCACGCTGGTAGACGTCGAAGTCGGTGACGATCGAGCGGGCGTCACCGACCACCGAGGGAGCACTGGAGAGCAGCCCGGAGAACTTGGGCTCCAGCACGGACTTCGGGTTCCAGGTGGCGTACGCGCTGACGCCGGACGCGGCCAGGAGCGCCAGCGCGAGCCCGCCGGCGGCCAGGGCGCGGCGCGGGCGGCGGTAGACGGCGAGGCCGAGCGCGGTGGCGCCGGAGACGACGGCTGTGCAGGAGCGCAGAGCGAGATCGCGGGCGCCGGTGGAGACGTCCTCGGCGACCTCCTGCTGGAGGCCGGAGAGCCGTTCGGGGTGCTGGACCAGAGCCTCGGAGCGCACCGGGTCGAGGCGGTCGACATCGACGTCGAGACGGACCGGGGCTATGTGGGAGTCCAGCTCCAGGGCGCCGAGCGGGGCCACGTTGATCTTCGTGCCGCCGGTGAGGGAGGGGCGCAGGGTCATGGTGGTGTCCATGGGCCCGACGGGCGTACGGACACTGCCGACGATCAGCAGCCCCAGCCAGGCACCGAACACGACGACGGCGACCAGGCCCAGCGCCCGGGCACAGGGGTGCGGGGCGCTGCCCAGGGAGGGCGCGAGGGCGGGGGTGTTGCCGGGGGCGGCGGGACGGGAACGGTGGCGGCGCAGGGCGCGGGCCACCGCGTCGGCCGCTGCGGTCACTCCGGCCAGGACGGCTGCTGCTGCGCGGAACGGGTCGCGGGGCATTGGGCGCGTATGCCCGGGGAGCGGGGCGGCCATGCGGGACGAGGGTGGATGGGGCGCGGCCGCCGGGGGCCGCGCGGCCGGGGTTACGTGACAATGGCGGGGTGCTGGAGATGACGCGCGAAGAGTTCGAGGAACTGGTCGCCGAGGCCCTGGACCGCATTCCGCCGGAGCTGACGCGGCTGATGGACAACGTCGCGGTGTTCGTCGAGGACGAACCGGACCCCGGCGATCCGGAGCTGCTCGGGCTGTACGAGGGCACGCCGCTGACCGATCGCGGTGAGTGGTACGCCGGGGTGCTGCCGGACCGGATCACGATCTACCGGGGGCCGACGCTGCGGATGTGCGAGTCGCGCGAGGATGTGGTCGCCGAGACGGAAATCACGGTCGTCCACGAGATCGCCCACCATTTCGGCATCGACGACGAGCGGCTGCACGCGCTGGGTTACGGCTGAGCCGACGGGCGGACAGTGAGCGGCCGTTCGGGTCCGGCGGGGCGCAGGAGCGTCCGGGATCGGGGCTCGGGGCGTGTCCCTTGCGGGGGAAGGGGAGTTGGGCACAGCGCCCCCGCCCGTCCGTTCCCGCCCTGCTTCGCTCCCGCCCCGCTTCGCTCCCGCCCCGGAGGTGCCGTCCGTGCGCCAGTTGCCCGCCTTGTCCGTCCCTGTTCGATGGGCAGCCGTCACCGCAGTGACGATCGCCGCGTCCACCGGCTGCATGAGCGTCAGCGACGACGGGGGGAAGCCGGTCCCGTCGCAGTCGGCCCGGCCGAAGGGCTCGGTGAGTGAACCGGACGGTTCCACGGTGGCCGGTACGGGACGGGCCCGTTCCGGAAGCGATGCGGAGGCGCACTCCGACCGGGAGGCCCCCGAGTCGCCGGACCCGAGCGCCTCCGTGGGCGCCTCGGCCGGTCCCGGCGGCGGGCCGGCGGCCGTCGGGCCGAGTGGTCCGCTGCCGACGCGGGGAGGACACCTGCCGATGCCCTCGCCGCCGGGGTCCGGCGGGCCGCAGCAGCCGCCGGGGCCGTCGTCGGAGCCGTCGGGGCCTTCCGAACCGTCCGGGCCGGCCACTCCTGAGCCGTCGAGCACGCCCGATCCGGAGCCATCAGATCCGCTCCCGGGGCCGTCCGAGTCGCCGGCCGCGGAGCTCCGCAGCGACGCGATGAGCGTGCCGGACGGGCTGGAGGCCATGCGGACGCCCGAGGTGTCGCCGCAGGTGGGGCCGGTGTAGCGGGCGGTTCGGGGACGCGCGATTTGCGCAATGTGGGTGGGGGTGCGTATGGTAGTAGATCGTTTGATCCCATTGCCCGGCGCCGACACAGAAGAGCGCCGTGTGGCGCGTACTCTCCCTTGCCGTGGCTGGACCGCATTGAGGCGGTCGAAATTGCGAATCACGGAGTTATGGGCGCGTGCCGAGACTCCGGAAGGTTTCGCATTTCGCATGTCCAATTTCAGCTCTGACAACACCGTCATGCCCGAGAACGACGAGATTGTCACCGCAGCCGAGGCCGTAGTGGCCGAGGCCGCCGAGGTGTCCGAGTCGACCGAGACCGTCGACTCCACCGAGGCCACCACCGACAACGACACCACTTCCGCCGACGCCTCCGCCGATGCCGATGCCGAGGACGCCGAGCCGACCGTCACCTTCGGGGACCTGGGCCTGCCCGAGGGCATCGTCCGCAAGCTCGCGCAGAACGGCGTGACCGCGCCCTTCCCGATCCAGGCCGCGACCATTCCGGACGCCCTGGCCGGCAAGGACATCCTGGGCCGTGGCCGTACCGGCTCCGGCAAGACGCTCTCCTTCGGTCTGCCGACCCTGGCCACGCTGGCCGGCGGCCACACGGAGAAGAAGAAGCCCCGCGCGGTCATCCTCACCCCGACCCGTGAGCTCGCGATGCAGGTCGCGGACGCGCTGCAGCCTTACGGCGACGTGCTCGGCCTGAAGATGAAGGTCGTCTGCGGCGGTACGTCGATGGGCAACCAGATCTACGCGCTGGAGCGCGGTGTCGACGTCCTCGTCGCCACCCCGGGCCGGCTGCGCGACATCATCAACCGGGGCGCCTGCTCCCTGGAGAACGTCCAGGTCGCCGTCCTCGACGAGGCCGACCAGATGTCCGACCTGGGCTTCCTGCCCGAGGTCACCGAGCTGCTCGACCAGGTTCCGGTCGGCGGTCAGCGCATGCTCTTCTCCGCCACGATGGAGAACGAGATCGGCACGCTGGTCAAGCGCTACCTGAACAACCCGGTGAGCCACGAGGTCGACAGCGCCCAGGGCAACGTCACGACCATGTCGCACCACGTCCTCGTCGTGAAGCCGAAGGACAAGGCGCCGGTCACCTCCGCCATCGCCGCGCGCAAGGGCCGCACCATCATCTTCGTCCGTACCCAGCTGGGGGCGGACCGCATCGCCGAGCAGCTCATCGAGTCGGGCGTGAAGGCGGACGCGCTGCACGGCGGCATGACGCAGGGCGCCCGTACCCGCGTTCTCGAGGACTTCAAGAAGGGTTACGTCAACGCGCTCGTCGCGACCGACGTCGCCGCCCGCGGTATCCACGTCGACGGCATCGACCTGGTCCTGAACGTGGACCCGGCCGGTGACCACAAGGACTACCTGCACCGCTCGGGCCGTACCGCCCGGGCCGGCAAGTCCGGTGTCGTCGTCTCGCTGGCGCTGCCGCACCAGCGCCGCCAGATCTTCCGCCTGATGGAGGACGCGGGCGTCGACGCCTCCCGCCACATCGTGCAGGGCGCGGGTGTCTTCGAGCCGGAGGTCGCCGAGATCACCGGTGCCCGTTCGCTGACCGAGGTCCAGGCCGACTCCGCCAACAACGCCGCCAAGCAGGCGGAGCGCGAGGTCGCCGACCTGACCAAGCAGCTGGAGCGCGTCCAGCGCCGCGCCGGTGAGCTCCGCGAGGAGGCCGACCGTCTGGTCGCCCGTGCCGCGCGCGAGCGGGGCGACGACCCCGAGGCAGCAGTGGCCGAGGCAGCCGCCGAGGCGGAGGCCGCGATCGAGGCCGCCGTCTCCGTGCCGGAGCAGCCCGTAGCCCGCGACGACCGTCGCGACGACCGTGGCAACTTCGACCGCCGCGACAACCGCGGTGGCGACCGTCGTGACGACCGGGGCGGCGACCGCGGTGGGTACCGCGGTGGCGACCGTCGTGACGACCGCGGTGGTGACCGTGGTGGTTTCCAGCGTCGTGACGACCGTCCGTCCGGTGGCTTCCGCCGTGACAACGACCGTCCGTCCTTCAACCGCGACCGTCGTGACGACCGTGGTGGTGACCGTGGTGGTTTCCAGCGTCGGGACGACCGTCCGTCGGGCGGCTTCCGCCGTGACAACGACCGTCCGTCGTTCAACCGCGACAACGACCGTCCGTCGTTCAACCGCGACCGTCGTGACGACCGTGGTGGTGACCGTGGTGGTTTCCAGCGTCGTGACGACCGTCCGTCCGGTGGCTTCCGCCGTGACAACGACCGTCCGTCGTTCAACCGCGACAACGACCGCCCGTCCTTCAACCGCGACCGTCGTGACGACCGTCCGGCCGGTGGCTTCCGCTCCGGTGGCAGCGACCGTCCGTTCAACCGCGACCGTCGTGACGACCGCCCGGCCGGTGGCTTCCGCTCCGGTGGCAGCGACCGTCCGACCGGCCGCCGCGACGACCACCGTGGTGGCACGGGCACCGGCACCAACACCGGTTCCTTCGGCCGCCGCGACGACAAGCCGCGCTGGAAGCGCAACGGCTGACGTTCACGCGCAAGCTAAAAACAACTGAACAATTGATGAACCGAAAGCGGGTCCGCTCCTCAGGAGTTGGACCCGCTTTTGTTTTGAGTGAGCCGCTCTTATTTTCCCTTCCCTCGCAGGTGGAGCGGCTGTTAGCATCCGGCGACCTGCATGGGGGAGTGCGGCCGGGGGGCTCCGCTCGATTCATTCCTTTTACGGCACGCAGCCGTTGAATCCCTGTGCCGGGCATGCCTTTTCAGGCTTTTCGGGGAGGGACTCTTTTGGCGCACCATGCTTCTGTACGCTTCCGGACCGCCAAGCGCAGCCGCGCGACACTGGCTGCTCTCACCGTGCTCGCGGCCGGACTCGGGACGATGCCGGCGCACGCCGACGACCCGGTCACCGACATCACGATCCCGGCGACGATGCGCACGACACCGGGCTACGGCGCCGTTATGAGTGCCGGGGCCACGGGCTTCCTGCACCTCAGCACCACTCCGGACTACGGTCTGGACTGGACGACGTACGACGGGGTCACCCGCAGGGTCGAGGGCGGCGACGGCAAGGGGCCGTACTCCCCGATCGAGTATTACGGTGCCGACTCGGACATTGTGGCGCTGCCGCCCGACAGCGGCGTGGGAGACGTCGTTCTGCGGGACATGGCCAGTCGGATGTCGTCGACCGTCACCGTCCCCGCAGGCGAGCGGTACTACACGACGCTCGGGAACACCGTGGTCGCACACGGGGGCTTCGCCAACGACGGTTCCGGTTCATGGTCCGACACGCATCTGCTGCGCAACGAGAACGGCACCACGGTCGACCGGAAGGTGACCGGACTGCCGGAGGGCGCAACGTTCGTTCTCGGCGGGAAGGGGACCGCGCGGGGATTCCTCAGGGCCATCACGGAACCCGGCGCCACTACCCTGCAGTACGGCTGGGTGGATCTCGACACGGCGGAGTTCACTCTGCTGCCGCAGGGGTACTACGGCTCGCCCATGGTGACGGGCCGCCATATCGTTGTGCGTACGGTGACAGGCCTGCGTATCTACGAGCAGGGGAAGTTCGATGGTCCCGTGCGCGATCTGCCCGCCTCTTTCGTCGCCGAGAAGATTGTCGGTGTGGTCGGCGACTCGCTCATCGTCGGTCGGTACGACCCCGCATACGGCGCCAAGCGGCAGTTCGCCGCTCAGTGGCGCGTTTTCGCCCTCCCCTTCGACGGGTCGGCAGAACGTGAACTCGTGGCCCGAGCGGAGCTGGACCATCTGACGGTCCGGCCGGACGGGGGCCTGGTGATCATGGGTGGTTCGTCCGCTCTGGACTTCGGCTTCACCGCCATCACGGCGGACGGCACCGGTGAAGCGCACGCGGTGCCGCTTCATCCGATCGCGCCCGTGCCGATGACCACCCGGCGTCTGCTGATGGACAACGGACAGGTCAGCACGGTGGAGTACGGCGACGGTCGTACGGCTGTGTACGCGCGCGACCTCACCGCGGCGTCCCCGGGCTACGGTCCCCGGACCGACCGGGGCAGCCTTCAGAAGCCGTTGCAGAACTGCGGCAACACCACAGAGTCCTTCTGCCCCGAACTCGTCGCCACCGGGGACGGCCGGACCGTCTACCGGAGCGTCACCCCGGAGGAGGAAGGGACCCTCTCCGTGGTGGGCAAGGGCGGTGCGTTTCCCGGGACCCAGTGGAAGACGGGCTTCAGTGGCGCGTGGGACGAAGACGGTTACTACGGCACGGTCGTCCGCGCGGCGTCCGGGAACCTCGTGCTCGTCACCGGCACGCCGAGCGGCGGCGCGCGCGAGCTGCGTGTGATCGACATCAGCAACGGCGCGGTGGTGCGCAAGGAGCCGTTCGCAGTGAGCGCGCTCTGGGGCAACACCCTGTGGACGTCGTCCGGGACCGCCGTCGCGGGAAAGCTGGCCGTTACGGCCAAGGACGCACGCACGGGAGCGAAGCTGACGACCGCGACCGTGGGGTCCGGATGCACCTCGCCGACCGACCTCCAGGCCGTTGGCGAGTGGCTGTACTGGAAGTGCAACATCGCAGCCGCTCCGTACCAGGCCGCCGGTGCCTACAACCTGCGCACCCGCGCGAACACACCCCTCAAAGACATTGGTACGGCGCAACTCGGCAACGGGGTCGTCGTGACCAACGGTGCCCAGGCCACCCGCTACGACGTGCACAGCGGCACGGCCGTCGGGCAGCCGCTCGGTGGCGTGAACCCCGCGCTGGACCCCCGGACCGGTGACATCGCCGTGCAGTCGAACACCGGGATCCGTGTCCTGCGCGCCGGCCTGCCCGCCGCTTCCCTCACCTCGCCGTACAGCGTGGTGACGGCAACGGCCGACACGGACAGT
Source organism: Streptomyces sp. NPDC051664 (assembly GCF_044453545.1). Taxonomy (NCBI): domain Bacteria; kingdom Bacillati; phylum Actinomycetota; class Actinomycetes; order Kitasatosporales; family Streptomycetaceae; genus Streptomyces; species Streptomyces sp. NPDC051664. Next base: position 342,839 of record NZ_JBITCU010000006.1, read on the forward strand.
ACGCCCGTCGCCTGGCGCGGCGAATGGTGGCTGTCCGAGCCGGCGGCGTTGTGGATGGTCACGGTCCGGAACAAGGCCACCGGAAAGGTGGTGACCACCCGCGCCGGCGGAAACGCCGCCTACTCCGTCGCCACCTCGTGGGACGGGCACGCCAGCGGCGGTGGACTGCTGCCGAACGGCGCCTACACCTGGACGCTGACGGCGAAGCCCGCGGACGGTGCCGGAGCGGCGCTGACGAAGTCGGGCACGGTACAGGTGACGGGAGGCATCGCGGTGCCGCGGGACCACACCGGTGACGGCATCGGAGACGTACTGACCCTGAACTCCAAGGGCCAGTTCATCTTCCAGCGCGGCGACGGGACGGGGAAGCTCTCCGGGACGACCTCGGGCAGTGGCTGGTCGACGTCGGCGGTCGCGGTGCCGTTCGGGGACCTCAACGGTGATCGCTGCAACGACGTGCTGGTGCGCATGACGGACGGATCGCTGCGGGGCTACAAGCCCGCGTGCGGGAAGGCCGTGACGCCCACCACCTCCTACACGAAGCTCGGTACCGGCTTCCAGGCGTACAAGACCCTCACCACCGCCGGTGACCTGACCGGGGACGGCCGTGCGGATCTGCTCGGCTGGAAGACATCGACCGGCGACCTCTACCTCTTCGCGACGAAGAGCGACGGGACGATGGCGGCCGGGAAGAAGATCCGTTCCCACTGGACCTACACCAAGGTCATGGGGGTGGGCGATCTGAACGGCGACGGGTACGGCGACCTGCTGGCCAAGGACAAGTCGAACGAACTGTGGCGCTACAACGGCACGGCGTCGGGCCAGTTCAAGGAGCGGGTGCTGGTCTTCAAGGACTGGGGAGCCTCGTACAACGTCGTCGTCGGGGTGGGAGACATCACCGGTGACGGCAAGGCCGACCTCGTCGAGCGGGACGGCTCCGGCAATCTCTACCGCAACAACGGCGACGGCAAGGGAGCGTTCGGCGCGCGTACGAAGATCGCCACCGGGTGGCAGGGCTACAAGGGAATCTTCTGACCCGGATTCGGGTGAGGGCAAGGGCGCGGCCTCCGGGCCGCGCCCTTGCGTCGTATGCCATGTTTTCCCAGTCGTAACCACGACGGCGGCATGCGTACGCCGGGGCGAGGGCATCGCTGGGGTCATGACAACAGACATCAGCGAGGACAAGCCGCCACCGGGCGTTTCCGACGAGGAGCGTCTGGCGCAGCTCGGGTACACGCAGACGCTCGCCCGGCGTATGTCCGCCTTCTCCAACTACGCCGTCTCGTTCACGATCATCTCGGTGCTCTCCGGCTGCCTGACGCTGTATCTGTTCGGCATGAACACCGGCGGTCCCGCCGTCATCACCTGGGGCTGGGTCGGCGTCGGCCTGATGACATTGTTCGTCGGGCTGGCGATGGCGGAGATCTGTTCGGCGTACCCGACCTCCGCAGGCCTCTACTTCTGGGCGCACCGGCTGGCCCCGCCGCGCTCGGCGGCGGCCTGGGCCTGGTTCACGGGCTGGTTCAATGTCCTCGGCCAGGTCGCCGTCACCGCGGGGATCGACTTCGGGGCGGCTTCCTTCCTCGGGGCGTATCTGAATCTCCAGTTCGACTTCGAGGTGACGCCCGGCCGTACGATCGTGCTGTTCGCCGCGATCCTGCTGCTGCACGGACTCCTGAACACGTTCGGCGTCCGCATCGTCGCGATCCTGAACAGTGTGAGCGTGTGGTGGCACGTGCTCGGGGTCGCCGTCATCGTCGGCGCGCTGACCTTCGTACCGGACTCCCACCAGTCGGCGTCGTTCGTCTTCACCGAGTTCGTGAACAACACCGGCTGGGGCAGCGGCTACTACGTCGTGATGATCGGGCTCCTGATGGCCCAGTACACCTTCACCGGCTACGACGCGTCCGCCCACATGACGGAGGAGACCCACGACGCGGCGACGGCGGGCCCGCGAGGCATCGTCCAGTCGATCTGGACCTCCTGGATCGCCGGCTTCGTCCTCCTCCTCGGCTTCACCTTCGCCATCCAGTCGTACGACGGAGCCCTGAACTCCCCGACCGGCGCGCCGCCCGCCCAGATCCTCCTGGACGCCCTCGGCGCCACCACCGGCAAGCTCCTGCTGCTGGTCGTCATCGGTGCGCAGCTGTTCTGCGGGATGGCGTCCGTGACCGCCAACAGCCGCATGATCTACGCGTTCTCCCGGGACGGCGCACTCCCGTTCTCCCGCGTCTGGCACACGGTCAGCCCCCGCACCCGCACCCCCGTCGCCGCGGTCTGGCTGGCCGCGGCCGGCGCACTGGTCCTCGGTCTCCCGTACCTGATCAACGTCACCGCGTACGCCGCGGTGACCTCGATCGCGGTGATCGGCCTCTACATCGCGTACGTCATCCCCACCCTGCTCCGCCTCATGCGCGGCGACGACTTCACCCCGGGTCCCTGGCATCTCGGCCGCTGGTCCCGGCCCATCGGGATCGTCGCGGTGGTGTGGGTGGTCGTCATCACAGTCCTCTTCATGCTGCCGCAGCTGTCCCCGGTCACCTGGGAGACGTTCAACTACGCCCCGATCGCGGTCCTGGTGGTTCTGGGATTCGCGGCGACGTGGTGGTTCGCGTCGGCGCGGCACTGGTTCCTCGAACCGGATCACAAACGCACGAGCTCGGACATCTCGGCGGACTGACGACCTCCGGTGACGGCTCGACGGGCCCGGCGGCCGATACCCGATCGGCGGCCGGGCCGCGGCGGGCTATGCTCAGGGGTGATTCACCAAGGGCCGTTAGCTCAATTGGCAGAGCAGCGGACTTTTAATCCGTTGGTTGTGGGTTCGAGTCCCACACGGCCTACGTGTTGCGGGGCGAGGTTTCGACCTCTGACCTGCAAGGGAGCGCCCCGCCCGGTTCCGACCGGGCGGGGCGCTCCGTCGTCGGCAGGCGCCCGTGGTGTCGGGTCCGGGTCCGTCAGTCTGCCCTGGTGGTGGCGAAACGCCGCTCGAAGGCCACGAACGCGGCCTCCTGGCGCCACTGGATCCGAGCCTTGGTGCTGGTGTTCAGGAGTCGTCGGCACTGCTGCCGGGGGTTGTCAGCGCCGGGGCTGCTGTGGCGGCAGGGGCCGGTGAGACGGTAGCTGTCGCGGGTCGGGTTGCCCCGCCAGAGGCCGGCACCCGGCAGGAAGGCGTATTCCAGGGAGGCTCGCGCGAGGTCCTTCAACTCGCGGTAGCCGAGGTCGTACGTCCTGGCGGCGTACCGGTACTCGTGGCTGATGTCGGTCCGGGAGACACCGGGGTCATCGGTGGCCAGCACGACGGGCACGCCGTAGGCGCGGTAGGTGGTGAACGGATGGTCGGCGCCCTTGACCCCGAGGATCTGCGCGTTGCTGGTGAACGGCACCTCGACCGCGATCTGCCGGTCGGCCATGGTGCGGGCGAGCTGTTGCCAGTTGTCCTCGTGGACCAGATCGACACCGTGGCCGATGCGCTCGGCATGGGCGATGTTCACGGCCTCACCGATGTGGAAGGCCAGGTCCTCGGGCTTGACCAGGCCAGGCCACAACTCGCCCGCGTGCAGGGTGATGTGCGCCTTGGGATACACGCGGTGCAGGTAGTCGAGCATCCGCATCTGGAGGCTGTAGTTCCGCAGGGAGCTGTCCCAGTCCTCCGGCTGCACCAGATTCACGGCGACGAACCGCTTGTCCCGCTCGGCGAGGCGCAGTCCCAGGGCCAGCTGGGTGAAGACCCGCTCAGGTGAACTGCTGCGCGACACCTGGGAGATCCACCGCACCGGAACCCGGCAGCCGGCCTCCGCGCGCGGCGTACCGCACCGTGCCGCCGTGCGGAACTCCGCGTCGGACTCGTCCGTCTCCCGGCTCGCCTCGGCGACCAGCGCGTCCAGCTTGCCGCCGGCCAGCAGTTTGCCGTGCAGCTTCGCCAGGTCCGCGTCCCAGCCGACCTTGTCGGCCAGGATCCGCGCGCCGTCGGAGGCCGGGGTCACCATCGACTCCAGATAGAACTGGTTCTGCCTCGCGACGGTGTCGGCCACGTCGGCGAGCAGCTTGCCCCGGTGGCGCCAGGTGACCTCGCCGAACTTCCCGAACGTGTCGAAGAAGTGGTCGTGCCCCGACCGGCCCGGCGGGAAGTCCTGCATGGACCACGCCCGCAGCACCGCGCGGCGGAAAGCGGCGTCGGTCAGGGCGTCGGACGCCGGCCGTCGGTCCGCACCGCACGGCGGCAGCACCGCAGTCAGTGTCTGCTCGTCGATGCACAGACCGTCGTCCGCGGCGAGCGAGATCAGGTACTCGGTCGAGACGGCGCCCGACAGGTGGTTGTGCAGGTCCCCTCCCTTCGGCAGTGCCCTGAAGAAGGCACGCAGCGCGGCCGGATCGTTCCGGATGGCGGTGAGCCGCGCGGAGGCCAGGTACTCCCCGCGGGTGGGCGGCGGCAGGGGCGCGGCGGAACGCGACTGAGCGGCGGCCACCGGCTGAGCGGCCGCGGGCAGCGTGCCCGGCAGGAGGGACAGGACGGCGAGCGCGCCGAGACCGATCGGGGCCAGGGGGCCACGCGCGCGGCGCACGGAGCGGCGGTTCACGAAGATCACCTGCGCATGATCCCGAGTACCTCGGACGCTTGACGCGCGACGGGCGGTCACCCGGCCGGGTCCACCCGGCCGAGTGATCACACCTGCGTCCTGCTGCCTCTTCTCCGCGGCGGCGAGCCGGTTGCCGGTGATGTGAGGTGGATCTCAGTAGGCTGATGCGCCCGGACGAAGGAGCACTGCGCATGAGTCTGCGCCTGAAGGCGATCACCCGCGAGGAGCACCTGGCCTTCGTCAGGGACCGGTCCTCCGCGAGCCACATGCAGCTTCCCTCGTGGGGGGATGTGAAGCCGGACTGGCGGGCGCGGAGCCTGGGCTGGCTCGACGAGAGCGATCGGCTCGTCGGCGTGGGCCTGGTCCTGCTCAGGCCGCTGCCGAAGCTCAGGCGATACCTCGCCTATCTGCCCGAAGGGCCGCTCATCGACTGGTCCGCGCCGGATCTGGACCGGTGGCTGCAGCCGATGCTCGACCACCTGAAGGCGCAGGGTGTGTTCTCGGTGAAGATGGGCCCGCCCGTCGTCGCCCGCCGCTGGAGCGCGGAGGCCGTCAAGGCCGCGATCGCCGACCCGCGGGCCGGACGGCTGGGGGACGCCGAGGCCACCGCCCGCGAGCCACGGGCCTTCGACATCGCCGACCGGTTGCGCGCGATGGGCTGGCGGCAGACCGAGCCCGGCGGCGAGGACGGCTTCGCCGCCGGTCAGCCGCGGTACGTGTTCCAGGTCCCGTTCACGGGCAGGTCGCTGGAAGAGGTCCAGCGAGGCCTCAACCAGCAGTGGCGCCGCAACATCAAGAAGGCCGAGAAGGCCGGCGTCAAAGTCGTCCGGGGCGGCTACGAGGACCTGCCCGCCTTCCACCGGCTCTACGTCGAGACCGCCCGGCGGGACCGGTTCATCGCCCGCCCGCCGGCCTACTTCCAGCGGATGTGGACCGCACTCACGGCCGAGGACCCGGACCGGATGCGGCTCTACCTCGCCCATCACGAGGGCGAGGTCCTCGCGGCGGCGACGATGCTGACCGTGGGCGAGCACGTCTGGTACTCGTACGGCGCCTCCACCGACCGCAAGCGCGAGGTCCAGCCCAACAACGCCATCCAGTGGCAGATGATGTCCGACGCCCACGAACTCGGTGCGAGCGTCTACGACCTGCGTGGCATCACCGACACCCTGGACGAGGACAACCATCTGCTGGGCCTGCTCCGCTTCAAGGTCGGCACCGGTGGTGAGGCCGTGGAGTACCTCGGCGAATGGGACTTCCCTCTCAACAGGTTCCTGCACAAGGCACTCGACCTGTACATGTCCCGCCGCTGAGGCCGGATCCGGGAAGTCCCACTACGCCCGTGGGGTCAGTCCTCGCCCTCCAGGTCCCCCTCCGTCTCCAGGAACACCTGGCGCAGCGCCTCCAGGACCGTCGGGTCGGGCTTGGACCACATGCCGCGGGACTCGGCCTCCAGGAGGCGTTCCGCGATGCCGTGGAGGGCCCAGGGGTTGGCCTGCTGGAGGAACTCGCGGTTGGTCGGGTCCAGGACGTACGTCTCGGTGAGCTTGTCGTACATCCAGTCGGCGACCACGCCCGTCGTCGCGTCGTAGCCGAAGAGGTAGTCGACCGTCGCGGCCAGTTCGAAGGCGCCCTTGTAGCCGTGGCGGCGCATCGCCTCGATCCACTTGGGGTTGACCACGCGTGCGCGGAAGACCCGGGACGTCTCCTCGACCAGGGTGCGGGTGCGGACCGTCTCCGGGCGGGTGGAGTCGCCGATGTACGCCTCGGGGGCCGTGCCGCGCAGGGCGCGGACGGTGGCCACCATGCCGCCGTGGTACTGGAAGTAGTCGTCCGAGTCCGCGATGTCGTGCTCGCGGGTGTCCGTGTTCTTGGCGGCCACGGCGATCCGCTTGTAGGCCGTCTCCATCTCGTCGCGGGCCGGCCGGCCGTCGAGTTCGCGACCGTAGGCGTAGCCGCCCCAGACCGTGTAGACCTCGGCGAGGTCGGCGTCGGTGCGCCAGTCGCGGCTGTCGATGAGCTGCAGGAGGCCCGCTCCGTACGTACCGGGACGGGAGCCGAAGATACGGGTGGTGGCGCGGCGTTCGTCGCCGTGTTCGGCGAGGTCGGCCTGGGCGTGGGCGCGGATGTGGTTGTGGTCGGCAGGTTCGTCGAGGGATGCGGCGAGGCGTACCGCGTCGTCGAGCAGCCCGATGGTGTGCGGGAACGCGTCTCGGAAGAAGCCGGAGATGCGCAGGGTCACGTCGATGCGCGGGCGGCCCAGGTCGGCGAGGTCGATCGGTTCCAGGCCGGTGACGCGGCGTGAGGCGTCGTCCCAGACCGGGCGGATGCCGAGCAGCGCCAGTGCCTCGGCGACGTCGTCGCCCGACGTACGCATCGCGCTGGTGCCCCACAGGGAGAGGCCGACCGAGGTCGGCCATTCGCCGTTGTCGGTGCGGTAGCGCTCCAGGAGCGAGTCGGCCAGGGCCTGGCCGGTCTCCCAGGCGAGCTGGGACGGGACCGCCTTCGGGTCCACGGAGTAGAAGTTGCGGCCGGTCGGCAGGACGTTGACCAGGCCGCGCAGCGGGGAGCCGGACGGGCCCGCAGGTACGAAGCCGCCGTTCAGGGCGTGGACGGTGTGATCCAGTTCCGCCGTGGTGGCCGCGAGGCGGGGGACCACCTCGCGGGCTGCGAAGTCGAGGATGTCCCGGACCGGTTGAGGGTGGGCCGCCGCCACGGTCGCGACCGCCGACGGGTTCCAGTCCGCGTCCTCCATCGCCTGGACCAGGGCGCGTGCCTGCTCCTCGGCCTCGTCCGCCGTGGTGCGGGTGGCGGCGGACTCGTCGAGGCCCAGTGCCTCGCGCAGGCCCGGCAGCGACGCCGTGCCGCCCCAGATCTGGCGGGCGCGCAGGATCGCCAGGACCAGGTTGACCCGGTCCGGACCGGCCGGGGCGCCGCCCAGGACGTGCAGCCCGTCGCGGATCTGGGCGTCCTTGATCTCGCAGAGCCAGCCGTCCAGATGCATGATGAATTCGTCGAAGCCCTCGTCCTCCGGGCGGTCGTCGAGCCCCAGGTCGTGGTCGAGCTTGGCGGCCTGGATCAGGGTCCAGATCTGGGCGCGGATCGCGGGCAGCTTCGCCGGGTCCATCGCGGCGATCTGGGCATGCTCGTCGAGGAGCTGCTCCAGGCGCGCGATGTCGCCGTAGCTGTCCGCGCGGGCCATCGGCGGTACGAGGTGGTCGATCAGGGTGGCGTGGACGCGGCGCTTGGCCTGCGTACCCTCGCCCGGGTCGTTCACCAGGAACGGGTAGACGAGCGGGAGATCGCCCAGTGCCGCGTCCGGGCCGCAGGCGGCGGACAGGCCCGCGTTCTTGCCGGGCAGCCACTCCAGGTTGCCGTGTTTGCCGAGGTGGATCATCGCGTCGGCGCCGAAGCCGCCGTCGTCCCGGTCCGCCGCGATCCAGCGGTATGCGGCCAAGTAGTGGTGCGAGGGCGGCAGATCGGGGTCGTGGTAGATCGCGATGGGGTTCTCGCCGAAGCCGCGCGGCGGCTGGATGAGGATCAGGAGGTTCCCGCGGCGCAGGGCGGCGAGCACGATGTCGCCCTCGGGGTTGCGGGAGCGGTCCACGAACATCTCGCCGGGGGGCGGGCCCCAGTGCTGCTCGACGGCGTCGCGGAGTCCTTCCGGCAGTGTGGCGTACCAGCGCCGGTAGTCGGCGGCCGGGATCCGGACCGGGTTGCGGGCCAACTGCTCCTCGGTCAGCCACTCCTGGTCGTGGCCGCCGGCCTCGATCAGGGCGTAGATCAGCTCGTCGCCGTCGCCGGAGACCAGTCCGGGGAGGTCGGCTTCGGGGCCGAAGTCGTAGCCCTCGGCGCGCAGCCGGCGCAGCAGGGCGACGGCGCTGGCCGGGGTGTCGAGGCCGACCGCGTTGCCGATGCGGGAGTGCTTCGTCGGGTACGCGGAGAGGACGAGCGCCAGGCGCTTGTCCGCGGCCGGGATGTGGCGCAGGCGTGCGTGGCGTACGGCGATTCCGGCGACCCGGGCGGCGCGCTCGGTGTCGGCGACGTATGCCGGCAGGCCGTCCTCGTCGATCTCCTTGAAGGAGAACGGGACGGTGATCAGCCGGCCGTCGAACTCGGGGACCGCGATCTGGCTGGCCGCGTCGAGCGGGGAGACGCCCTCGTCGTTGTCCTCCCAGTCGCTGCGCGAGCCGGTCAGGCAGAGCGCCTGCAGGATCGGTACGTCGAGCCCGGTGAGCGCGCCTGCGTCCCAGGACTCGTCGTCGCCGCCGGCGGACGCCTCGGCGGGCCGGGTGCCGCCCGCGGCGAGGACGGTGGTGACGATGGCGTCGGCGGCGCGCAGTTCGTCGATGAGTTCGGGTTCCGGGGTACGCAGGGAAGCGACGTACAGGGGGAGGGCGCGGGCGCCCGCGTCCTCGACCGCCCGGCAGAGCGTGTCGACGAACGCGGTGTTCCCGCTCATGTGGTGGGCGCGGTAGTAGAGCACCGCGATGGTCGGGCCGTCGGTGGCGCGCGCGGTGCGCTCCAGGGGGCCCCAGGAGGGGGCGGGCGCCGGGGGTTCGAAGCCGTGGCCGGTCAGCAGGACCGTGTCGGAGAGGAACCGGGCCAGCTGGTCCAGGTTGGCAGGGCCGCCGTGCGCCAGGTAGGCGTGGGCCTCGGCGGCGATCCCGATCGGCACGGTGGAGGCGGCCATCAGCTGGGCGTCGGGTGCCTGTTCACCGGTGAGGACGACAACCGGCCTGCCGGTGGCGAGGACTTGGTCGAGCCCCTCCTGCCAGGCACGGACACCGCCGAGAAGGCGTACGACGACGAGGTCGGTGCCGTCGAGGAGAGCCGGGAGGTCGTCGAGCGGCAGGCGCGAGGGATTGGCGTAGCGGTAGGTCACCGGACCGTCCGCGGCGCGGGCGCTGAGCAGGTCGGTGTCGGACGTCGACAGGAGCAGGATCATGCGGCGTCGGGCCTTCCTCGGGGTGTCCACGCCCCGGGCGGTGTCGGAATGGGGTCTCCCCTGCTCGAACGGCGTCGAGAGCTTGGGGAAGGGAGTTCCTGACTCGCCCGGCCGTTGCGGCCGGACTCACAGTGGCGGGACCGCGCCGGATTCGCACCGGGCTTCCTCCCATGTCGCCGTCTCTGGCGATGCCGGGCCGGGTGGCCCGCTGCTAGGCATAGTAAGGGTCATACATCGGATGGGATTCATACAGCTCAGGATGATGGTCGGTATGCTCGCCGCCATGTCCACTTCGCCCACTCCGCCGTCGGCCCCGGGGGAGCCCCCGTCCCGGGACCGTGGCGATGCCTGCCCGGGGTCGCTGCGGCTGCACCGGGCGGACGACGGTGCGCTGGCGCGGGTACGGATCCCCGGTGGTGTGCTGAGCATCCGGCAGGCGGACGTGCTCCTGGAGGCCGCACGGGAGTTGGGCGACGGTGAGCTGCATCTCACTTCGCGGGGCAATGTCCAGTTGCGCGGGCTCGGCCAGGAGTGCGGCGGACGGCTCGCCGAACTCCTCGGCGGAGCAGGGCTGCTGCCCTCCCGGCGCCATGAGCGGATACGTAACGTGGTGGCCTCCCCGCTCTCCGGGCTCGACGGCCGGGGCCGGTCGGACGTCCGGCCGTGGCTGACCGAGCTGGACGGACTGTTGTGCGGAAGTGACAAAGCGGCCGGGTTGTCCGGCCGCTTTCTGTTCGCACTCGACGACGGCCGTGGTGACGTGGATGCCCTGGGTGCGGATGTGACGTTGCTGGGGCGGAGCGACGGCAGTGCGCTGCTGCGGACCGGGACCGCCGGTGCGGTTCTGAGGGTCTCCGGGGCGGATGCGCCCCGGGCCGCGCTCATTGCCGCCGAGACGTTCGTGGAGCTGGCGCGGGAGACGGGCGCCTGGCGGGTGAGCGAACTACCGCTCCCTTCCGACGATTTGCTGGAGGCGGTGGGAACGGCGTCGCGTGCGGCCGGGGTTGACGCGGCCCGCCACGTGGAGCACCTACCACCGCCGACGGCGGCGCAGGAGCCCGAGTACGGACTCGTCGGCACCTCCGGCCCGGCCGCACTCTGCGTGGGTGTGCCTTTCGGACGCCTCACCGGTGCGCAGTGGGAGAGCCTGACCCGCGCGGGCGGTGAGGTGCGGCTGACCCCCTGGCGCAGCGTCGTCGTGACAGGTGTGGCGCGCGGCCGGGCGGCGGCGCGGCTGGCCGAGTGGGGCGCGGCCGGGCTGGTGGCCGGGCCCGATTCCGCGTGGACCGGCGTCGGGGCCTGCATCGGCCGGCCGGGCTGTGCGAAGTCCCTGGCCGATGTACGGGGGGACGCGGAGGCCACGGTGACGGCGGGGGAGCCGGGCATTGCGCGACTCCCCGTGTACTGGTCCGGCTGCGAACGCCGGTGCGGCCACCCCAAGGGCAGCTGGGTCGACGTCGTCGCCGTCCCTGGCGGGCACCAGGTGTCCCGGGTGCGCGGAGACGTGCGGGGCGCCCCGGCTACGGTCCACGGCAGCCCGTCCGACCTGGCCGCCGCGGTGACGGCCGCCCGCGGCACCTGTAGCTGAACCACCGGCCCCAGGGCCCCACACCTCGTCAGCCCGACCACCACCGACCGGAGAGAGCGAAACCACCGTGTTCCAGTACGAGAAGGACGGACCGGCGATCTACCGCCAGTCCTTCGCCACCATCCGCGCCGAGGCGGATCTCGCGGGCCTGCCCGCCGACGTCAGCCAGGTCGCGGTTCGCATGATCCACGCCTGCGGCATGGTCGACCTCGTACGCGACATCGACTTCACCCCGGGCGTGGTGGCCGGCGCCCGCCGGGCGCTGCGGTCCGGGGCGCCGATCCTGTGCGACGTGGCCATGGTCGCCAGTGGTGTCACCCGCAAGCGGCTGCCCGCCGACAACGAGGTCATCTGCACCCTGTCGGACCCCACGGTCCCCGATCTCGCCGCGAAGCTGGGCACGACCCGCAGCGCCGCCGCGATGGAGCTGTGGCGGGACCGCATGGAAGGGGCGGTGGTGGCCGTCGGCAACGCGCCGACCGCGCTGTTCCGGCTGCTCGAGATGATCGAGGAGGGTGCTCCCCGCCCGGCCGCAGTCATCGGTGTGCCCGTCGGCTTCGTCGGAGCCGCCGAGTCCAAGGACGCTTTGGCTGACCATCCGTCCGGTCTGGAACACCTGGTCGTACGGGGCCGTCGCGGCGGCAGCGCCATAGCCGCAGCCGCGCTCAACGCGATCGCCAGCGAGGAAGAGTAAGAGTGAGCGAACAGAACACGGGCCGGCTGTACGGGGTGGGACTCGGGCCCGGCGATCCGGCACTGATGACCGTACGCGCGGTGCAGATCATCACCGAGGCCGATGTCATCGCCTATCACAGCGCCCGTCACGGGCGGTCGATCGCACGCTCCATCGCCGCCGAGCACATCCGCGCGGACCATATGGAGGAGAAGCTGGTCTACCCGGTCACGACGGAGACCACCGACCACCCGGGGGGCTACCGGGGTGCGATGGAGGAGTTCTACGGCGAGGCCGCTGCCCGGCTGGCGGTGCACCTGGACGCCGGACGGACGGTGGCGGTGCTCGCCGAGGGTGACCCGATGTTCTACGGCTCGTACATGCACATGCACAAGCGGCTCGCCGACCGCTATCCCACCGAGGTGATCCCCGGCGTCACTTCGGTCAGCGCGGCCGCCGCCCGGCTCGGCACCCCGCTCGCCGAGGGCGAGGAGGTGCTGACGATCCTGCCCGGCACCCTGCCGGAGGAGGAGCTGACGGCCAGGCTGGCCGCCACCGACGCCGCCGTGGTGATGAAGCTGGGGCGTACGTTCCCCGCGGTGCGCCGCGCCTTCGAGGCGTCGGGGCGGCTGGACGAGGCGCACTACGTGGAGCGCGCCACGATGGCCGGGGAGCGTACCGGCGATCTGGCGGACACCGACCCGGACTCCGTGCCGTACTTCGCCGTCGCCGTGCTGCCCAGCCGGATCGACGCACCCCGTCCGGCAGCGAGTGCGGACGCGGCCGGCACCGGTGAGGTCGTGGTCGTGGGTACCGGTCCCGCCGGACCGCTGTGGCTGACCCCGGAGACCCGTGGGGCGCTGGCCGCCGCCGACGACCTCGTCGGCTACACCACGTATCTGGACCGCGTCCCGGTCCGCCCCGGACAGGCCCGCCACGGATCCGACAACAAGGTGGAGTCGGAGCGCGCCGAGTTCGCCCTCGACCTGGCCCGCCGCGGCCGCCGCGTGGCCGTGGTGTCGGGCGGCGACCCGGGGATCTTCGCGATGGCGACCGCCGTGCTGGAGGTGGCCTCGCAGGACGCGTACGCGAAGGTGCCCGTGCGGGTGCTGCCCGGCGTGACCGCGGCCAACGCCGCTGCCGCCCGTGCGGGCGCGCCGCTCGGCCACGACTACGCCACCATCTCGCTCTCCGACCGGCTCAAGCCGTGGGAGGTGATCGCCGCCCGGCTGCGTGCGGCCGCGGCGGCGGATCTGGTGCTGGCGCTGTACAACCCGGGTTCGCGGACCCGTACCGAGCAGGTCGGCAAGGCCCGTGACCTGCTGCTGGAGCTCCGTTCGCCGGACACTCCGGTGGTGGTGGGCCGGGATGTGGGCGGGCCCGCGGAGAGCGTACGGATCGTCACCCTGGCCGAGCTGGACCCGGCCGAGGTGGACATGCGGACGATCCTGCTGGTCGGTTCCTCGCAGACGCGGTCGGTGCGGCGGGGGGACGGCCGGCAGATCGTGTGGACGCCGCGGCGGTATCCGGAGGTCTGAGGTCCGGCCTCAGAGCCTGTCGGGTGACCTCTGATCGGGCGGCCACGCCCTGGCACGCACGCTTCCCGCGTTGCCGGAATGTCCTGGTAGCTCCGCTACGAGGACATTCCGCCGCCTTGGAATCGCACGCACCGGACCGCGTCCGCTATCCGATCGAAGGTCACCCGACAGGCTCTCAGCCGCGCAGGCCGGTCAGCCAGTCCACGGCGAGTTCCGGCGTACCGACCATGGGCACGCCCTCCGGGACCGGCGGCCGGCGGACCACCACCACCGGGATGCCGGCCTCCCGGGCGGCGGCCAGTTTCGGTGCGGTGGCGTCGCCCCCGCTGTCCTTCGTGACGAGGACATCGATGCGGTGACGGCGGATCAGCTCGCGCTCGCCGTCGAGGGTGAAGGGCCCCCGGTCCAGCAGGACCTCCATCCGCGCCGGGCGCGGTCCGTCGGGGGCGTCCACGGACCGCATCAGGAACCACAGGGAGTCGAGGCCGGCGAAGGCGGCGAGTCCCATCCGGCCCGTGGTCAGGAAGACGCGGCGGCCCAGCGCGGGCAGGGCGGCCGCCGCCTCGTCGAGCGATCCGACCGGATGCCAGCGGTCGCCGTCGACGGGCACCCAGCCGGGCCGGCGAAGCGCGAGCAGGGGAACATGGGCGGCGGCGGCGGCCGACGCCGCATGGAAACTGATCGTCCCGGCGAAAGGATGGGTGGCATCGATGAGCGCGTCGACCCGGTGCGTACGCAGCCACTCGGCGAGCCCGTCGGCTCCGCCGAACCCGCCGACCCGCACCTCGCCGGGCGGCAGCTTCGGACTGGCCACCCGGCCGGCGAGCGAACTGGTGACCCGGGCCCCGGCCGGGAGCGCCCCCGCCAGGCTCTCGGCGAGGCGGCGGGCCTCCGTCGTGCCACCGAGGACGAGTACGTGCATGGGATCGGTCCAGACATGAGTGAGGCGAAGGGCGGGCGCAGCGCCCAACTCAAACACACCGGTCTGCGGCCCGGCTGGACGACCGGTGCCTGTGCGACCGCGGCCACGACCGCGGCGTACACGGCCCTGCTGACCGGCGACTTCCCCGACCCGGTGTCCATCACCCTGCCGAAGGGCCAGACCCCCGCGTTCGCGCTGGCGGTGGAGGAGCTCGACGGGGAGCGGGCGACGGCCGGCGTGGTCAAGGATGCGGGGGACGACCCGGACGTGACGCACGGCGCGCTGGTGCGGGCCACCGTGCGCCGCCTGCCGCCCGGTTCGGGTGTGGTGTTCCGGGCCGGTCCGGGGGTGGGCACGGTGACCCGCCCCGGTCTGCCGCTCGACGTCGGCGAGCCCGCGATCAACCCGACGCCGCGGCAGATGATGCGCGACCACATCGCGCGCGTTGCTGCGGACCACGGGGCCACAGGCGACGTCGAGATCACCGTGTCCGTCGATCACGGTGAGGAGATCGCCCGTTCCACGTGGAACCCGCGCCTGGGCATCCTGGGCGGTCTGTCGATCCTCGGCACGACCGGGGTCGTCGTCCCGTACTCCTGCTCGGCGTGGATCGACTCGATCCGCCGTGGCGTGGACGTGGCCCGCGCGGCGGGGCACACGCATGTGGCGGGGTGTACCGGGTCGACCTCGGAGAAGACCGTCGTCGCCGAGTACGGCCTGCCGGAGATCGCCCTGCTCGACATGGGGGACTTCGCGGGAGCGGTGCTCAAGTACGTACGCAGGCATCCGGTGGACCGGCTGACGGTCTGCGGCGGGTTCGCGAAGCTGTCGAAGCTCGCTGCGGGCCATCTGGATCTGCATTCGGCCCGCTCCCAGGTCGACAAGGGGTTCCTCGCCGAACTCGCCCGGCAGGGCGGCGCGGACGCGTCCCTGGCTGCCGAAGTGGCGGACGCCAACACGGGCCTGGCCGCCCTCCAGCTGTGCGCGGCGGCCGGGGTCCCGCTGGGTGACCTGGTCGCGGTGGCCGCGCGCGACCAGGCGCTGTCGGTGCTGCGTGGGGCGCCGGTGGCCGTGGACGTCATCTGTATCGACCGGGCGGGCGCGGTCGTCGGCCGCAGCGGAGTCCACTGACCGGTGGGTTTCCCCCACCCCGCCCCTTCCCGGGGGTCCTCGAGCGCGGGACGGGCTCAGTGTTCAAGCCCGTCCGGCGAGTGAGGCCGGGGTCCGGGGGCGGCGCCCCCTTGAGGTCAGCAGACGTGCCGGTCGCGCTCCGCCGAGTACAGGTGGCTGTCGCGGAACTGCTCGGCGCCCAGCGTGCGGCCGACCATGATGACGGCGGTACGGATCACTCCGGCGGCCTTCACCTGCTCGGCGATGTCGCTCAGCGAACCGCGCAGGATCAGCTCGTCCGGGCGGGACGCCATGGCCACCACGGCGGCTGGGCAGTCGGCCCCGTAGTGCGGCAGCAACTCCTCGACCACCCGGTCCACGTACCGGGCGGCCAGGTGCAGCACGATCAGCGCACCGCTGCGCCCGAGCGTCGCCAGGTCCTCGCCGTCCGGCATGGCTGTGGCGCGGTGGGCGATCCGGGTGAGGATGACGGTCTGGCCGACGGTCGGCACGGTCAGCTCCCGCTTCAGCGCCGCAGCGGCCGCCGCGAACGCCGGGACGCCGGGCACCACTTCGTACGGCACCCCTGCCGCGTCGAGACGCCGCATCTGCTCGGCGACCGCGCTGAAGACGGACGGGTCGCCGGAGTGCAGCCGGGCCACGTCGTGTCCGTCCTCGTGGGCGCGTACCAACTCGTCGGTGATCTCGTCGAGGTCGAGCTGCGCGGTGTCGACGAGCAGGGCGTCCGTCGGGCATTCGGCGAGCAGTTCGCGGGGGACCAGGCTGCCCGCGTACAGACAGACCTGGCAGGCGGCGAGCGTCCGGGCACCGCGCACCGTGATCAGGTCGGCGGCGCCGGGCCCGGCGCCGATGAAGTACACGGTCATCTGTTCTCTCCTGATGAGGACGGTGAGGACGGTATCGGGGAGGTGCCGACGGGCTTGCACACGGACCACTGGGTGACCGGCATGGCCTGCCGCCAGCCGGTGAAGCCACCGACCGGCACGGCGTGCGCCACCGCGAGCCGCACCAGCTCGCCGCCGTGGCGCCGGTACCGCTCGGCGAGCAGCGCCTCGGACTCCAGCGTGACGGTGTTGGCGACCAGCCGTCCGCCGGGCGGCAGTGCGTCCCAGCAGGCGTCCAGCAGCCCCGGCACGGTCAGCCCACCGCCGATGAACACGGCGTCCGGCACCGGTAGTCCGGCGAGCGCCTCCGGGGCCCGGCCGGTGACCACACGGAGCGCGGGGACGCCGAGCCGGTCCGCGTTGCGGGCGATGCGCCCGGCCCGTACCGGGTCGCGCTCGACGGTGACGGCCCGACAGGACGGGTGCGTACGCATCCACTCGACGGCGATCGATCCGGAACCGCCGCCGATGTCCCACAGCAGCTCGCAGGGCGCCGGGGCCAGTGCCCCGAGGGTGGCGGCGCGGACATGACGCTTGGTGAGCTGTCCGTCGTGCTCGTACGCGTCGTCCGGCAGCCCGGGTACGGCGCCGAGCCGAAGTGCGTCCGGGGCCCGCCGGCACTCGACCGCAATGACGTTCAGCGGATCGCCCGCCGGATGCGCCCACCCGTCGGCCGTCCCCGTGACACAGTCCTCGGCCTCGCTGCCGAGCTGTTCCAGCACTCGCATCGGGCTGGGCCCGAAGCCGCGTTCGCGCAGCAGCACGGCCACTTCGCCGGGGGTTCCGGCACCCGCGCTCAGCACCAGCAGCCGCCGGCCCTCGTGCAGGGCGGCGGCCAGCCGGGCGGTGGGTCTGCCCACCAGCGTGACGACCTCGGTGTCCTCCAGCGGCCAGCCGAGCCGGGCGCAGGCATAGGAGACGGACGACGGATGCGGCAGGACGCGGAGGTTCCCGGCCCCCAACTCCTCGCAGAGCGCGCGCCCGATGCCGTAGAACATGGGGTCGCCACTGGCCAGCACGGCGACCCGAAGGCCCCGATGCGCGGCAAGGAGTCCGGCCACGGCGGGCCGTAGCGGAGAAGGCCAGGGCACACGGCGCCCCGTACAGACCGGCGGCAGCAGATCCAGCTGCCGAGCACCGCCGATCACCGCCTGCGCGTCGAGCAGCACCGCACGCGAGCTCTCCGGCAGCCCCGCCCACCCGTCGGCGCCGATCCCCACCACGGTCGGCGCAGGTGGCGGGGGTATTGCGGGCTCTGCGGGGATCACGGCCGGTACCTCGGTGTTCGGGGGCTGACGCAGCCGAAACTCTACTGTTCGCGCCGACCGGCGAGATCGTTCCGGCCGGGTGAGCATCGCCATACGTACGCCGGTACGCCCTCGGCCGGACGGTGCTTCTCACCGGGCCGCAGGACAGCGGAACGCCCCTGCCCGGCGCGTGGGCCGGGCAGGGGCGTTCGAGGCCAGAAGTCTGGATCAGAATGCGAAGACGGGTCCTGCAGCCGCCTCCATGCCGCAGGCGTTCGGGTAGGTGCGCTGCCAGTCCACCGCGTCGCCGTTGTACATCCCCTTCGCGGTGACCGTGACAGGGTCGTGGATCAACGGGCACAGGTGCGGGTTGCCGGGCAGCCTGTCGAAGTCGCCCCCGGCCTCGTCCAGCGCGGCGCACGCCTCCGCCGCCCTCGGGTGGTGGCCCAGGGAGGTGGCCGGACACTGGAGGGCGATGCCGCGGATCCAGGTGTTCTCGCTGCCGGAGACGGTCAGGAAGAGAACGGTTTCCCGGGAGTCGGCGTGCGCGGTCGGGGACATGAGCAGGGGTGCGGCCAGGGCGGCTGCTGTCAGCGAGGCGGCAGCCAGGCGCCGGGCGACGGTAGGGACGATCACGGTGGAGGTAACGAACCGCCGGTCACGAGGACACGAGCGGTGTTCCTTCCAGGTGGGTCGAACGGAAGGTTCCGGCATGCCGTTCGACCCGTCGGGGCAGCTCGTAACCGTAGGGGTCCCGCACATCGCCGCGCACATCGCCTATTCCGTGCCGCCGTGCCACTGCCCCTCGACGCGGAACCACAGGCCCGGCGCGTAGACCGCATGGACGAGCGGGGCTTCCCCCCTCGCCACCTGCAGGATCCTCAAGGCGCCGCTGGGGAGCAGGTCGTACTCGTAGACCATCTCGGAGTCGCCCTCCGCGATGTCCACGTACGAGATGTCCGCCACCCCCCGCTCCGCGTATTCCTTAGGGGGGCGATTCTCGACCAACTTGACGAAGACACCCATATTTTGACCATAGGACCGCCGGGACCGTCGCGCTCGCCGGACGGCATCACACGACCGAGGTACCAGAAGCGGTCAGCGCTGCTCGGCCGGCGTGATGTTCTGGTTGGCGTGGAAGAAGTTGTCCGGGTCGTACGTCTGCTTGATCTTCGCGAGTCTGTCGTAGTGACCGCGGTAGGTGGCCTTCACCCGGTCCGGCGTCTCACCCGCGCCGATGAAGTTCACGTACGTGCCGCCCATCGAGTGCGGATGCAGCTCCTCCCAGTAGTCCACGCACCACTGCCTGAGCTTTTCGGCGCTGTCCGGGTCCGGGTCGATGCCCGCGATGACACCGGACCAGACCGCGTCCCGGTAGGCCCAGGCCGTGTCGTCGGGGCCGAGTCGGTGGGCGGCTCCGTCGACCGGGTACAGATGCATGGTCGACAGATCGGTCGGGAGGTTCTCGGCGTACTTGGTGTGTACGTCGATGGCGCCGTCCGTGATCCGGTCGAAGAGGTTGCCGCGCCAGTACCACTGCAGACCGGCCGGGAGCAGTTCGTCGAACATGCCCTGCAGTGCGGGGTACGGCATCGGTGCCGTGAAGTGGAAGGCCGGCGGGCCCGGTTCGTTCACGGCCCTGAGGGTCTCTTCGAGGAGATCGGGGTCGCCGGTCCAGCACCAGACGACTCCGCACATCTTCTGGCTGTGCAGCTCCTCCGGGAACGGCGGGCCGGGTGGCACGCTGAGCGCCGCGAAGAAGCCGTTCAGCTCCTCGGGCGCCTGCGGCAGGAAGTCCCGGTACCACTCGAGGACTTCGCGGGTCCGGTCGACCGGCCATACGGTGATCGCCACACCCACGGTGTCCACCGGGTGCAACCGGAAGGTGAACGAGGTGACGACTCCGAAGTTCCCGCCGCCGCCCCGCAGCGCCCAGAACAGATCGGCGTTCTCGCTCTCGTTCGCAGTGACGAAGCTGCCGTCGGCCAGTACGACGTCCGCTGCGAGCAGGTTGTCCACCGTCAGGCCGTAGCTGCGGGTGAGATAGCCGTGGCCGCCGCCGAGGGTGAGGCCGCCGATGCCCGTGGTGGACTGAATCCCGGCCGGGGTGGCCAGCCCGAAGCCGTGGGCGGCGTGGTCGAGGTCGGCGAGCCTGCTGCCGCCGCCGACGCGGGCGGTACGGGTGCTCGGATCGATGTGCGCCCAGCGCATGGGCGACAGGTCGAGGGTGACGCCGTCGTCCACCAGGCACAGTCCGCCACCGCTGTGCCCGCCGCCCCGGACGGCGAGTTCGAGACCTTCGTCGCGGATGAAGCCGACCGCGGCCATGACGTCCGCCGCGTCCGCGCACCGCACCACGGCAGCCGGACGCCGGTCGATCATGGCGTTGTAGATCGTGCGGGCCTCGCGGTACTCCGGGTCCTGCGGGCCGATGACCGGGCCGCGCAGCGCGGTTCGCATCGCTTCGAGAGTGGTGCCGTCCATAGTCGTCTCCTTGCCGGGCGCGCGGACCGCCGATTCCTCCACGCTCCCGCCGGGCAGGGAGCCGTGCAATCGCCCGGGGCCGCGCAAAGAGCGACATGCGGTGCCGGGGAGCGATGGGTGCCGGACGCCGGTGGGCGCACCATGAAGCCATGGCCAGGGGCCTTTACCGGCGGCATCAGCCCACCGGGGCGCCTCGCCGGGCCCGGCGAGGGCATCAGCCGGGAGGAACTCGCGCTCGCGGCGCGCAACCATGGACTGCCGCTGGAGGCGCTGCGTCACGACCTCACCCCGCTCGGACTGCACTACGTACTGGTCCACTACGACATCCCGTACGTCCCCGACGCCTCCGTCGCGCGCCAGCAGCTCACCGTGCCCGGCCGGGTCCGCAGACCGCTGGCGCTGGACGTGGCGGCCCTGCGGTCGTTCCCTGCCGGGGCCGGCCCCTCACCCAGCCGTGGAACCGCGGCGGCTTCGGCAACAACCGCATCCAGCGGATCCCGGTCCACTGCGGGACGGGTGGGATGAGGAGTACGCCCCGGAGGCCGGAGGGGCGGCGCGGCTCAGATGAGGAGCTTCGTCTTCGCCTGCCGGAACTCCTCCTCCGTGATGGCGCCCCGGTCCTTGAGGTCCGCGAGTTTCGCCAGGTCCTCGACGCTGCCGCGGCTCTTCGGTGCGCCGCCCCCCGTGTCACCGGTGCCTGCGGCCTCGCGCACGTACGCCTTGAAGGCGGTTTCTCTCTCCTGGGCCTCCTTGAGGTCGCGCTTCCCCATGGATTTGCCGCGCGCGATCACATAGACCAGGACGCCGAGATACGGGAGCACCAGGGCCAGGATCAGCCAGCCCGCCTTGGCCCAGCCCCCCAGGTCGTCGCTGCGGAAGATGTCCGCGATGACCTTGAAGAGGAGGAACAGCCACATGATCCAGAGGAAGAACCAGAGCATGGTCCAGAACAGATTGAGCAGGGGGTAGTCGTCCATGTTCGGCTCCCTGGTCCTCGCTGTGGCACAGCGTCGAATGTCTGAATTGTGAACCAGTCATATCACCACATATAGACGTATGCTCGTCGTGGTTCGAGGCCGTTCCTCCGGGGGTGGTGCGGAGTACCTTGGAATCACGAGGGAGGCGTGGGCGAGGGCGTATGAGAGCCGCAGATGAGTCGGCCCTGAGCCCGGTCGGGGCGATCGGGCGCGTGACCGTGCCGATCCCGCAGGGCGGCCCGGGCGAGGTGCTGGTGGCCGTACGGGGTGGGTCGGAGGCCTACACCGCATGGTCGACGACGTCGATCGACCGGGACGAACGTGTGGTTGTCGTCGACTCGGTCTCGGCGCGCAGCGTGATGGTCGAACGGCTGCCGGCCTGAACGCAGAAACGGAGCGCGAGACCCGACGCCAGGGACCGACGCCGAGAACCGACGCCGCGATGAAAATGACCTAACGGCAGGAGTTCGCTCATGTTGTTCTGGCACGTTCCCGCCCCCAACGAGGCGATGCTCATCTCCGGATCGAAGCGGCAGACGCAGGACACCCAGTTCCGGATCGTCACCGGCCACGGCAGTTTCGTCGTACCCGTGAAGCAGAAGGCGCGCATGCTCTCCCTGGCGCTGCGCGAGGCGGAGATCACCGAGGACTGCGTCACCCAGCAGGGCATCCGTCTCAACGTCCGCGCAGTCGCCGTCTTCAAGGTCGGTGACGACGCCGTCTCCATCGCCAACGCCGCACGCCGCTTCCTGTCCGAGCAGGACCAGATGGAGGAGCTCGCCGGCCGGATCTTCGCCGGTCACCTGCGTTCCATCATCGGCGGGCTGACCGTCGAACAGATCATCCGGGAACGGAACCGGGTCTCCCAGGAGGTCATCGCGGGCAGCCACGGCGAGATGGAGAAACTCGGCATCGTCGTGGACGCCCTCCAGATCCAGGAGATCGACGACGCCACCGGCTACATCAACAACCTCGCCGCCCCGCACGCGGCCGCCGTCGCCAGCCAGGCCCGGATCGCCCAGGCCAGGGCCGACCAGGAAGCGGCCGAGCGCGAGCAGCAGGCCGCGGCGCTCAAGGCCGAGTACGAACGGGACACCGCGATCAAGCGGGCCGGCTTCCTCGCCGAGACCGAGCAGTACAACGCCCGCGCCGCCCAGGCCGGACCGCTGGCCCAGGCCAGGGCGTCGCAGGAGGTCATCGAGGAGCAGACGGCTCTGGCCGAGCGGCAGGCCGGGCTGGCCGCACAGCGGTTGGAGGCGGAAGTCAGGCGTCCGGCGGACGCCGAGGCGTACCGGCAGCGCACGCTCGCCGAGGCCGCCCGTGACCAGGCGAAGTTCCAGGCCGACGGCAACGCGTACACCGAACGGACCCTGGCCCAGGCGCAGGCCGACGCCAACACCGCCCGCGCCGCCTCGCTCCGGGACGGCAACCAGGAACTGATCGCGGCCAACCGCATCGTGGAGAACCTGCCGGCGCTGGCCGACGCGGCCGCCCGCGGGATGGAGGGGGCCAACCTCACCGTGCTCAACGGCACCAACGGGGTCAATGAGATGGCGGCGGGTGTGGTGGGCCAGGGGCTGGCCATTCTCCACTCGCTCCAGCGCAGCGCGAGCGCGGGGAAACCGGCGGTCGACGCGAAGCGGGCGCCGCGCATCACCGATTCGAACTGACCAGGGCGGGGCCGGGACGGGAAGGGTGCGGGAAAGGCGTCGGGGCCGTTCGATCGGGCGGCCATTTCATCGGTGGTCAGCAGTCCGTTCCTGATGGCGTAGAGTTGTGTTTACCGACGCGGGGTGGAGCAGCTCGGTAGCTCGCTGGGCTCATAACCCAGAGGTCGCAGGTTCAAATCCTGTCCCCGCTACTGAAGAGTCAGGCCCGGCATGCATTGAGCGTGCCGGGCCTGACTCGTGTTTTCCGTCCCCCCTTTGGCCGATGAGGAGTCGCCGCGCGACGCCGCTCCGGCAAGCCTGGGAAGCGGGCGCATGTCCGCAGCCGTGCGCGTGCAGGTCGGGACAGCCGTGCGTGTGCCGGGCAGGGAAAGCCCGTGCGTGCACGGGGCAGGAGACCACAGGGCGCACTGCCCAGGACAGCACAGGGCGCGCCGGGCAGGAGACCACAGGTGGGGATGGCGAAGGAGCTGCGCGGGGGGCGGGCCAGGAGGCGTGCCAGAGGGCGTGCCGTGGTGCGCGGCGGGGCCTGGTGGTTCGTCCGTGCGCTGCCGTTTCTGATGATCGTCGGTGGGCTCGTGTTCGACTACCTCAGCCCACCGCCCTTCACCGCCGTGCCGATGTTCGTGGCCGCTCCGTTGATCGCCGCACCGTTCTTCTCGCTGCCCAGCACCGTCCTTACCGGCGTCGCCGCGATTTTCTCGATCCTCGCACTGAGGTTGTCCAGCGGCACTCTGCTGCACATCGTGCCGTCCATCGAGCTCTCCACCGTGATCACGGTCTCGGCCCTCGCCGTCGTCATCAACCAGGTCGTACGCCGCAGCAACGAGCAGCTGGCTTCGGCGCGGGTCATCGCGGAGACCGCCATGCGGGCCGTGCTGCCGACGCCGTCCGAGCGGATCGGGGGGCTCCATGTCGCCGCGCGGTACGAGGCGGCCCAGGCGGATGAATTCGTCGGTGGCGACCTGTTCGCCGTGGCGGAGAGCTCGTACGGCGTACGGCTCGTGGTCGGGGACGTGCGGGGCAAAGGGCTTGAAGCGGTCGGGACGGTGGCGGTGGTCATCGGCGCGTTCCGGGAGGCCGCCGAGCAGGAGGATTCGCTGGAGGGTGTGGCGCGGAGGCTGGAGCGGGCGCTGGCGCGGGAGGGGGCGAGGCAGGGCGGGATCGATCCGGTCGAAGGCTTCGTCACCGCCGTGCTCGCCGAGATCCCGCCCGGTGCGGCCGAGGTGCGGATCGTCAACCGCGGCCACCCCGAGCCGCTGCTGCTCCACCCCGACGGCTCACTGGACGTGTTGTCGCCGACGGTGCCTGCGCTGCCGCTCGGCATGGACCTGGGGGTGTGGACGGACCGGGCCGACGTGTGGGAGCTGGCCGCCGGGATGACGCTGCTCGCGTACACGGACGGACTCTCCGAGGCGCGCGACGTCCAGGGGGTCTTCTACGATCCCGCGGCCAGGTTGCGCGGGCGGATCTTTCCCGGGCCCGAGGAGCTGCTGTCCGCGCTGGCCGACGACGTACGGCTGCACACCGGCGGCAGGTCCACCGACGACATGGCGCTGCTCGCGGTCGCACGTCCCGCGCAGGGGCAGCCGAAGCGGCGCAGGACTGTGAAGATCGTGGGCCGGGATGCGAGTGAGGAAGGGCTGAGTCGGTGAAGCGGCTTCGCAGGGCGATGCCACCGTGCGTAACCGAAAGGCCTCGCTCCGCATAACATTTGATGCAACGTCAGAAAACGGGTGGTGGTCGAGTGGCGATCAACTCGCCCGTTTCCGCCCGATTGTGTCCCGTAAAGTCCAGGCCAAAGCCGTTAACGATCAGTGGGAACGGCTTGGAATCGGAGCCGTCCGTCTATTAACGTTCGATAACGCAGCGCGGTTGTCCCAGCCGTCGTCAGTGGCGGCACCGTGCGCGAGCGCCGAATTCCGCAAGGGAACCGGGGAACCACCTACATGGGGTGAATCGGACACCTGTGTCTCGTGAGAGGCAGAGGGATCCGTAGGAGACCTTCCTGCTCCGAACCCGTCAGCTAACCCGGTAGGCGAGAAGGAAGGAAAGGAGTGCGCCCCCGTGGCGTCCAACAAGCCTGCCCCCGAAGCCCCCTCCCGGTTCGGCTCCGACTTCACGACCGAGTACGGAACCGAGCAGCGAACCGATTTCGGCGCCGAGTTCACCACTGAGTTCGCGACCGAAGGTTTCGGTGAGACCGACCGGGCGTGGGAGGAATGGAACCCCACCGAGGAGTCCGTCCGCCCCGTACGCGGCAGGCACCGCGTCGTCAAGCAGCGCAACGGGCTCGCCCGCAGCTCCACGGTGCTCGGAGTCGGCGTCATCGCGGCCGTGGGCGCGGGTGGCATGGCCACCGCGCAGAGCAAGCCGCCGGTCTCCATCTCCCTTCCCGACTCCCTCGCGGACAACCTCCCCGACGCCAAGTCCCTTCCCGGCGTAGGCGCCCTGTTCTCCGACGAGTCCGCCACCGACCAGGCGAAGTCCGCGGCTGCCACCGCCCCGCTCACCAGTGCCGGCATCACCACCGCCGAGGCCGAGCAGGGCACCACCGACGCCGGCGAGGCGCTGCGAGCCCGCATCCTCCAGCAGGCCGAGCAGCAGCAGAACGCCGCCGAAGCGGAGATCAAGGCCGCTGAGGAGAAGTCCGCGGCGGAGAAGGCCGCCGCCGAGGCCAAGGCGAAGCAGGACGTCGCAGAGGCCAAGGCCGCCGCCGAGAAGAAGAAGGCGGAGGAAGCGGCAAAGGCGAAGGCCGAGGCCGCACGGCTTGCCAAGCTCGCCGCCTCCTACGCCATCCCCACCTCCTCGTACACGATCACCTCGACCTTCGGTGAAGCCGGTTCGATGTGGTCCTCCGGCTACCACACCGGCCTCGACTTCGCGGCGCCGACCGGCACCCCGATCAAGGCCGTCCACACCGGCACCGTCAAGTCGGCGGGCTGGTCCGGTTCGTACGGCTACCGCACGGTCCTGGAGCTCGAGGACGGTACGGAGCTGTGGTTCTGCCACCAGTCGTCGATCGACGTCAGCGTCGGCCAGAAGGTCACCACCGGTGAAACCATCGGCCGTGTCGGAGCCACCGGCAACGTGACCGGACCCCACCTCCACCTCGAGGTCCACACCCCGGACGGCACCGGCATCGACCCGATGACCTGGCTGCGCGACAAGGGCCTCACCGTCTGAGCCCGCGCCGGTTCTCCGGCCCCTCGAACCCGGCGGTCCTGACGCCCCCCCCGACGTCAGGGCTGCCGGTCCGCTGTCACCCGGTACTTGCGACGCCGGTGCGGATGCCCGTGCGGACCCACTTTCATCCCCCGGTACGGAATAGCCGGGGCGGCGGAGTCCGTTGATCCATTTATGACTTCTCTTCGTAAGCTCGGCTCTTCCGACCTCCAGGTCTTCCCGCTCGCGCTCGGTGGCAACGTCTTCGGCTGGACCGCCGACGAGACGCAGTCGTTCGCCGTACTCGACGCGTACGTCGCGGCGGGCGGCAATTTCCTGGACACCGCTGACGCGTACTCCGCGTGGATCCCCGGCAACGAGGGCGGCGAGTCGGAGACGGTCATCGGCAAGTGGCTCGCCGCACGCTCCAACCGTTCCGACATCGTCGTCGCCACCAAGGTCGGCGCCCACCCCGCGTACAAGGGGCTCTCCGCCGCCACCATCAAGGCCGCGGCCGAGGAGTCGCTGCGCCGGCTGGGCACCGACCACATCGACCTCTACTACACGCACTTCGACGACGAGACCGTCCCGGTCGAGGAGATCATCACCGCCCTCGACCAGCTGGTGAAGGACGGCAAGGTGCGCGAGATCGCCGCCTCCAACATCAGCCCGGAGCGGCTCCAGGCGTCCTTGGACTTCTCCGAGCGCGAGGGGCTCGCCCGTTACGTCGCCCTGCAGCCGCACTACAACCTCGTCTCCCGCGACACGTACGAGGGTGAGCTCCAGGAGACGGCCGCCCGCGCCGGGCTCGCCGCCGTCCCGTACTTCGCCCTGGCCTCGGGCTTCCTCACCGGCAAGTACCGTCCGGGTGCGTCGGTGGAGAGCGCGCGGGCCGAGAAGGCCGGCCAGTACCTGGCGTCGGAGCGCGGCCAGAAGGTCCTGGCCGCACTCGACAAGGTCGCCAAGGAGCGCGGCGCCGAGGTCGCGACCGTCGCCCTGGCCTGGCTCGCCGCCCGTCCGACCGTCGCCGCGCCGATCGCCTCGGCCCGTACGGTCGAGCAGGTGCCCGCCCTGGTGGCGGTGGCCGACCTTCAGCTGACCGAACAGGAGCTGGCGGAGCTCACCGAGGCATCGGCCTGAGCCCTCACCAGGAGCGCGGCGGCGGGACGCTGCCGTACGGCGGCCGGGCATACGGCTGCTGGGCGTGGGGTGGCAGATACGGGTTCGGGCGGTAGCCGCCGTACTGCGGGTGCGGGGCCGGCCCCACAGGTATGTACCGGGGGCGCAGGCGGCCCGTTGCCTGCGCCGCGTACGTCAGCGCGGGTCCGGCCACCTCCCTGCGCTGCCAGAGATGGTGCAACAGCTCCAGCTCGCGTGCCACGAAGTCCGGGTCCGCGGCCCCGCGGCGGGCCCGGCGGCGCAGGAACGCCAGTGACGTCGCGAACGACTCGTACTCGGCGACCGCACGGGCGGCAGCCCCGCCGCGCGCCTTGGCCTGCGCCTTGGCATGCCTTCGGACCTGCGCTGCGACCCGGCTGCTGCCGTACGCCGGTGAGTGGGCCGGTGGCGGGCCGGGCGCGGGGTAGCCGTAGCCGGCGCTTGTGTACGGCACTCCGTACGAGGTGCGGTACGCACTCGCGCTTCCGTAGGCACTCGCGTGCTGGTGGCGCGCCATGTCCCGGGCCATGCCGCGGGCCCGCATCGAGGAGAGCGCGAGCGGTTCGGCCGGGGTGAGCCAGCCGGCTGCCGCATAGGCGGGCAGCTCGGTGGCCAGTGTCCTCAGCTCCCGCTGGCGCGACCAGATCACCAGCCAGGTGACCAGCCCGAAGACCGGGACCATGAACACCCCGTACACGACATAGAAACCGTACGGACCGAACGATCCCGAGCCGTTCCACAGGGCGTGCATGCCCATCGCGAGGATCAGCCCGAGCAGCGGCAACAGGATCCGGCGGATGCGGTGGCGACGTGCGCAGAGCGCCGCGAATCCGAAACCCAGGCCGGTCAGCACGGTGAAGAGGGGATGCGCGAACGGCGTCATCACGACGCGTACGAAGAACGTCGCGGCCGTCACCGACGCGAAGCCCGACGTGCCGATCTGCTGGTCCTCGCCGAAGGCAGTGCCCAGATAGAGGATGTTCTCGGTGAAGGCGAAGCCCGTCGCGGTGAAGCCTGCGATGACGACGCCGTCGAGGATGCCGCTGAAGTGGCGCCTTCGGAAGAGGAAGATCAGCAGGACGGCCGCGGCCTTCGCGCTCTCCTCGACCACCGGTGCTATCACGGTGGCGCCGAGGGTGTCCGCGCTCGCCGGGTCGGCGGTGGCCGTCGCGATCCAGCGGGTCGCGAACGAATTCGCGATGATCGCGACCAGGGCGGCGGCGCACGCACCCCAGGCGAAGGCGAACAGCAGATTCCGCCAGGACCACGGCTCGACCCGGTCCAGCCAGCGGAACGCCGCCATCAGCAGCGGTACGGGCAGTACGGCGAGGCCCAGACCGACCAGGAACCCCTCCGTACCCGTCTGATCGCGGACCAGGGCGAGGATCACCAGCCCGCAGAGAGCCAGCACCGTGAAGACCGCACCGGCACGGAACGTTTTGCTCCGCCAGACCAGGCCGACCCGGCGCGGCCGGTAGCGCCACTGGCCCCGCTCCGGGACGGCCGCCAGGATCTCGCCGACCCGCTGCTCCTCGAGAAGCGGGACGGCCGGCTGCGACTGTTTCTGCTGCACAGACCCGTCGGACACCCGATGACCCTAACGAGGGGGACTGACAACTGACCATGGGGCGACCGGGGATGCGTACCGACCCCGTAGGAAAATCAGCGGCTCAGCGGCGGGCGAACAGCAGGTCGTGCACGACATGGCCCTTGTCCAGGCCCTGTCCCTCGAACCGGGTCAGCGGCCGGAACGCGGGCCGCGGTGCGTAGCCGCCGTCCGCCTGGGTGTTCTCGAAGCGGGGGTGCGCGGTCAGCACCTCGAGCATCTGCTCGGCGTACGGCTCCCAGTCGGTAGCACAGTGCAGCACGGCCCCCGGCTTCAGCCGCTGCGCCACCAGGTCGAGGAACTCCGGCTGGATCAGCCGTCGCTTGTGGTGGCGCTTCTTGGGCCACGGGTCGGGGAAGTACACCCGCAGCCCGTCGAGCGAGTCCGGCGGCAGCATCTCGCGCAGCAGGATGATCGCGTCACCGTTGGCCACCCGGATGTTGGACAGACCGTTCCGGTCCGCGAGGCCGAGCAGGTTGCCCTGGCCCGGGGTGTGCACATCGACGGCGAGTATGCCGGTGCCCAGGTCGTCGGCCGCCATCTGCGCGGTGGCCTCACCCATCCCGAAGCCGATCTCCAGCACGACCGGGAGCCCGGCGAACAGCTCCGGCAGGTCGAGGACCGATTGCCCGTCGATGTCCAGACCCCACTGCGGCCAGAGCCGCTGCAGAGCGTCCTCCTGGCCGGGTGTGACACGGCTGCGGCGCGGCTGGAAACTGCGGATCCGGCGCTCGTGGTGCGAACCGGCCGGATCAGCGGCGGGCCCGCCGGGGAAGCGCGGCTCCTGACGCAGCCTGCGCTGACGCTCGAAGGCGGCGGCACGCAGATCGTGGGACTCGTCGGTCTCGGGGGCGGGATTCAAGGACTCAGACACAATGCCCCGATTCTACGGCGGGCGGCTTCCATCCCGTCCCGCGTGCCCGGAGCAGCGCCCTGCGTGCCACCTCCCGCCCGATGGGCAGCGAGGCCGTAGCGGCGGGCGACGGAGCGTTCAGCACGTGCACGGTGTGCGGGGCCTCGCGGATCAGGAAGTCGTCCACCAGCGTGCCGTCGCGCAGCACCGCCTGGGCCCTGACACCGGCCGCGGCGGGACGCAGATCGTCCTCGGTGACCTCGGGCAGCAGCCGCCGCACCGCCGCCGTGAACGCGCGCTTCGACAGCGAACGGTGCACCTCTCCCGCCCCGTACCGCCAGTGCCTGCGCGCGATCCGCCAGGAGCCGGGCCAGGCCAGCGTGTCCAGGAGTTCATTCGGGCGTACGACCGGCCAGCCGTACCCCTCGCGGGCCAGCGCCGGCACCGCGTTCGGTCCGACGTGGACGCTGCCGTCGTGGCCCCGGGTCAGATGCACCCCGAGGAACGGGAACGCCGGGTCGGGGACCGGGTAGACCAGCCCGCGCACCAGCTCCGGCCTGGCCAGCTCGTAGTACTCCCCGCGGAAGGGCACGATCCGCATGCCCGGGTCGTCGCCCGCGAGGAGCGCCACCCGGTCGCACTGCAGCCCCGCGCAGTTGACCAGGACCCGGGCCCGCACCACCCGTCCGTCCGCCGTCCGCACCGCCACACCCCACGGGCGGCGGTCGATCGCCGTGACCTCCGCCCCGAACCGGATCAGCCCGCCCGCGCCACGCACCTCGGCCGCGAACCGCTCGGTGA
Organism: Streptomyces sp. NPDC051664; assembly: GCF_044453545.1. Classification (NCBI taxonomy): domain Bacteria; kingdom Bacillati; phylum Actinomycetota; class Actinomycetes; order Kitasatosporales; family Streptomycetaceae; genus Streptomyces; species Streptomyces sp. NPDC051664. Next base: position 373,061 of record NZ_JBITCU010000006.1, read on the forward strand.
CCGCCTTGAAGTCGCACACCCCGGTCGTCCCGACCCTGATCGCCGCGAGCCCGCGCACCTGCGGCTCGTACTCCGCGATCTGCGCAGGTCCCAGCTCCCGCACCGGCAGCCCGTGACTCCGGCCGCGCTGCACCAGCGCGTGCAGCCGGGGCAGCTCGGACCGCTCGGTCGCGACGATCAGCTTGCCGGTCACCGCATGCGGAATGCCGTGCTCCGCGCAGAAGTCGACCATCTCCGCGGCGCCGCGCACCGCATAGCGGGCCTTCAGCGAACCAGGGCGGTAGTAGATACCGCTGTGGATCACGCCGCTGTTGCGCCCCGTCTGGTGGCGCGCCGGGCCCCACTCCTTCTCCAGCACCGTCACCCGCGTGCCCGGAGCGGTCCGCGTGATCGCATACGCCGTCGACAGGCCGACGATCCCGCCGCCGATCACCAGCACATCGCAGTCGTACGCCGCGTGCGTCATCATCACGCCACCTCCCACCCCGATAGTGCACTGACCCACTGACAACGCACTCAAACCAGCGAGGCCCAGCGTGGCGCCGAGATTTCGGCCGGCGGCCGCCTGCGCGTCGCCCGGAGGACTCCGCACAGGCATCCGAGGAGACGGGCGTCGCCCGGCGGAGGCCGCTACGCGGGCGCCACCAGCAGCGGTCGCGCCCGCTCACGCAGCTCGGCGACGCGCGGCTCGTCCCCGTACGGTTCGAGGCGGTGCAGCAGGTCCCGTACGTACTCGGTCGTCCGCGCCGACGAGATGCGGCCCGCCACCTCCACCGCCCGGGTGCCCGCCGCGCACGCCGCGTCGAGGTTGCCCGACTCCAGCTCGGCGACCGCCGAGACCACCAGCCGCAGCCCGTGCGAGCGGACGAACTCCTCGGTGGGCCGGGACAGCGCCTGTTCGGTGAAGCGCCGCACCTGCCGGGGCGCCTTCAGATCGCGGTAGCACTCCGCGGCGTCGGCGGCGAACCTGTCGTACGAGTAGAAGCCCAGCCACGACGGGTCCGCGTCGCCGTCCCGGGAACGCTCCAGCCAGCTCTCGGCGGCCTTGAGCGCCGCCCCTGCGGCCGGTGCGTCGCTCGCCTTCGCGTGGGCTCGCGCCTCGACAAGACGGAAGAAACTCATGGTGCGGGCGGTGGCGAGCCCGCGGTTGCGTTCGACGGCGGCCTGCGCGAGGTCGACTCCCTCGTCGGCGAAGCCGCGATAGGTCGCCTGCAGCGACATCGAGGCGAGTACATAGCCGCCGAGCGGTACGTCGGCGGCGGCCCGGGCCAGCCGCAGCGCCTGGATGTAGTACCGCTGCGCGGCTTCCTGCTGGCCGGTGTCGAATGCCATCCACCCGGCGAGTCTGGTCAGTTCGGCGGCGGCGCCGAACAGTGCCCGGCCCACCTCGTCGCTGTACGAACCGAGGAGCAGTGGCGCCGCGTCCACCCGTAAGCACTCCGGGACCATGGAGGAGCGCCAGTCGCCGCCGCCGTACTTGGAGTCCCAGCGGCGCGCGTCCTGGGCCGCCTCGCGCAGCTTGGTCACGTCGCTGTGGCCGACCCGGAGCGGCGAGATGTCGTTCATGGAGTCGGCCCCCGGCTGTACGGGAGGGGCGGGTGCGCCCAGCGCGCCCGGCGCGCCCTCCGTGCTCGGAACGCCCGGTGCTGCGCCTGCTGATGCGCCCCGTTGTGCGCCCGGCGCACTCTGAGCGCCCTGCGCAGTCGGCACACTCTGTGTGCCGAGGATCGCCGCCTCCGCGGCCGACGAGTCGCGTGCCACCGACGCGTCGGCGGGGGATATCAGCCAGCGGGACGCGGGTGTCGCATACGCACTGACCGAGAACGAGCCCGCCAGCGACTGCCAGATCCCGCCGCCGCCCGCCCGCCGTCCGGCCAGATCCAGCCGATACAACTCGGTTGCCGAACGCACCGCCTCACCCACATCGCGCGGGAAGGCAAGACCGACCTCCGGTGCCGGATCGGCGTCCGCGAGCCCGATCTCGTGCAGCGGGACCGGGCGGCCGAGTTTGGCGCCGATCGCCGCGGCGATGAGATGGGGCGCGGCGCCCTGAGGCACCATGCCCTTGGAGACCCATCTCGCCACCGAGGTCTTGTCGTAGCGAAGTGTCAGACCGCGCTGCGCCCCGAGGTCGTTGACCCGCCGGGCGAGCCCGGCGTTACTGATTCCCGCGAGGGCGAGAACGGTTCCGAGCTTCTCGTTCGGCCCGCGTTGCTCCCTGGACATGCGCCACCCCTCGACACACAGACGGCCGCCGCGTCACCCGTCGAGGCGCGCGGCATTCGTACCGTGTCCTCCCCAGGGACGGACCCCGGCACTCCGGCCGCACAGGCATGTGGCCGAGCCCCGAGGAATATGCCTCCTGCCGAGAACCTCAGTGAACCCAGCGTAGTTCGCCGCATCCCTACCGTTAAGGGGCAGACGTCCGTATGGCGGGATTGTTGCCCGTGCGGACGGTCGCGGACGGACGGTGGAGGGAGCGCGACGGGACGGAGGGGAGGGGGGAGGGTGCGAGGGGCGGGAGGGGAGCATGAGGCGGACGGCCGGCGGACACGAGGCGGACAGGGAGCGAGCCCGCCGTGACGATCCGGTCGCCCTGCGGACCTGCCGGAATGCCGCTCCGGACCCTGCGGGGCGAGCTCCGCTCGTGCTCCTGTCGTGTGGCCGTGCGCCCGGCCGTGCGCTGTTGTCCGGCCGTCGAGGGAGCGCTTCCATGGGTGCTGCGTGGGTCGGCCCACTGCACTGGACACAGTGGGCTGGGGGACACTGCCGCCTCATTCCCCGCAGGCGGCGGACCGGTCCGGGAGGCGAACCGCGCCTCCCGGACCGTGCGCGGAGCCGATGGGCAGCCGGTGGCGGACCGGTGCGGCAGCCAGTTCGCATTCGGCAGGGATTCCGCCCGACAGTCTTGCCCCGAAACGGAATATAACGGCGCGTTATGTGCGACGTTCTTCGCGCCCGGCGGTCGATGCGCCCTCCGAGAATGGCCGAATGACGTCGGTCGGTCGGGGTTGGGCCGAGCGATTTGCGGACACTCGACGGGCTGTTGACCGGCGGACCGGAGGCTGGCCGGATTTCAGCCGGTACGGTCCGGGTGCGGCGGGGAACGCAACACCCGGAACCTTTGCGTCCGTTGTCCCGCGGTCCGCCACGCCGTCCGCGCCGACGGGGCCGCGCGCCCGTCACCCACCCTCCGGCCTTTGCCAGGGGCGCATGCGCTTCCGACGTGCGCCCTCCGTAGCCACTCCTACGCGCCGTTGTCGTGGCAGCATGTTCGCAACGGCGCTGCATCTCCCGCAGTTCTCCCGACATGTTCCGGGCGCGCCGTTTTGTCCACAGCCTGTGGAGGCGGCGATGCGTTGGTTGGTGGGGTGGAGCAGTATCGCCGCGAGTTTCGGCACGGTCGGGGCGGTCGGCGCGGGTGACGAGGGGCTCACGGTGCACCCCGTGGGCTCCCAGCTCCTGTGGGGCGACCCGGATCCGCTCTGGGCCGTCGGCGACTGGCGGCCCGACGAGATCCGGATCAGCACCCTGGAGACCGCCGAGGGCACACCCACCGCCCGCCTCGCCGTCCTCGGCTGCTGCGGCGCCACCGACGAACAGCTCCGGCTCGGCCTCCTCGCCGCCCGCGGCGGGGCGCTGCGCCATCTCACCGCCTGGGCGGGCAGTTACACGGCCGTCGTTCAGATAGGCCGACGGGTCACCGTCGTCGGAGACCTCGCCGGAGCCCGCCCGGTCTTCTACACACCGTGGGCCGGCGGCACGGCGTACGCGACCGCCGCACTCCCGCTCGCCGACCTGATCGAGGCGCAGCTCGACATCGGCCACCTGGCCGCGCTGCTCGCCTGCCCCGAGACACCGGAGGCGCTGCGCGACGGCACTCCGTACGTGGGTGTGAAGCGCATCCCGCCGGGGCACGCGCTCATCCTCCGCGAGGGCTCGCGCGAGATCACCGGGTACGAACCGGTGGCCTCCCTCGCCGTTGCGGCGCCCCAACTCGACCCGGTGAGCGCCGTGGACGGGGTGCGCGACGCGCTGGTGGAAGCGGTACGCGCCAGGCTCACGGCCCCGCGCCACGCCCCCGAGTCCCTGCCGCCCGACCCGGGCCCGGTCCCCGGCATGGGCCCTGCCGAACGCCGCGCCGCCCGTGGCGCACCCGTCCCCGGCATCGGCGCCGACCTCTCCGGAGGCAGCGCCTCCGCCACCCTCGCCCTGCTCGCCGCGGGGCTGCCGGGGCTGCCCGGCACGCTCCTCGGCCACGGCACGGGCGCGGGCGAGCGGCTGCTCGCGGTCACCTTCAACGACCTCACCACCCGCGATCACGAGGACGAACTCGAACGCGCCGCGGTCATCGCCGCCAACCCGCGCCTGCACCACGTCGTCGTCGCCGCCGGCGAGGAGGCCCTGCCCTACGCCGACCTGGGCAGTGGCCCGCTCACCGACGAACCGGCCGCATCCCTCGTCGTCGCCGAACGCCACCGTCGCCGGCTCGCCGCGGGCAGCGCCGACCACTTCGTCGGTGACGGTGCCCGGCAGGTCCTCGACGCCCACCCGGCCCGCCTCGCCGATCTCCTGATGGATCGGCGCCGACGCCACCTCCTGCGCCCGGTCGCCGCCCTGGCCAGAGCCGAACGTCCTTCGGCGCACTCGTTGTTCGTCCCGCTGACCATCTACCGCGCCGCCCGCCGCCTGGCCCGTACGTCGTACCGCACCGGCCTCGAAGCGGCGGCCGACCGGCTCCCGGACGCCAATCGCCACACCCCCGGCCTCGACACCCCCGCCGACGCCTCGCTCGCCGCGCTCACCTGGTCGCGGCCCGGCCCGGCCGCACGCTGGCTGACGGGGGAGGCGCTCGCCGAAGTATCGGTCCGTCTGCAGGAGGCGGCGATCCGCCCCACCTCCGTGCAGCGCCCCGGTGAGGCGCGCGCCCGTGCCGCGCTCGCCCGGCACGCCGCCGACCACCGGATCCTGGAGCAGGCCGCCGAGATCCGAAGCCAGCGGCTGCACGCCCCGTTCCTCGACAATCAGGTGGTGCGCGCCGCCCGCGCCCTCCCCGAATCGCTGCGGGTCCAGCCCGGCGCCCGCGCCGCGATCCTGCGCCGGGTCCTCGCCGGCGCGGGCATCCATGAACTGCCGACGGGCTGGGGCACCCCCTCCCAGGACACCTCGACCGCGGTCAGCCGCACCGGCCTGCGCACCGCGCTCCCCGACCTGATCGCGCTCTTCGACGCCCCGCTGCTCGCCGACGCGGGCCTGATCGAGGCCCGGGTCGTGCGGAAGGCACTGCGCGCGGCCTCCGAGGGCGAACCGCTGCCCTTGGCCGGCCTTGCCGACCTGGCAGCCACGGAACTCTGGCTCCGCCGCCTCGTCTCGCGCCGAGGCACCTGCTGGACAGGCACGGCGGCGCCCCGACAGCGCGCGGTGGCGGGCGGAGTGACCCCGGCGCGACGCACCCTGCAACGCTGACGGCCGGCCGCCGGCGCTGTCACCTACCGCCCGGCCCCGAACCGGCCGCGCCTCAGCCGCAGCTGATTGCCGACTCCGCCCAGTCGGCCGGCGCCACCCCGCCGAACGGCGTGTGCGATTCGACGAGGAGCCGGATCCGCTGCTGTCCCGCGATACCGAGACTCACCGGCACGGCCGGATGGTTGCCGTTCATCACCGGGGACCGCCACAGCCGTGCCCCGTCACCGTTGACCACGGAGAAGCGCACCGAGCCGAGCCCCGGTGTCAGATCGTCGACGCCGACCATCGCCTCGTAACGGCTGCAGGGCCGGTTCAGCTCGATGGTGACCGAGGAATTGCTCTGCACGGTCACCCCGTGCGCGTACCGCGTACCACCGATGGACATACCGGAGCGCCGCCAGACCCAGCTGCTCTCACCCGTCGCCACCTCAGGCTTGGTGTGGTCACCGAGGACGGAGTAGCGCAAAGCGCTGACCCGGTAGACGGTCGGCGGCGCGGGCGGCGGCGGGGCAGAGGTGACCGTCGCGGACGGCTTGGGCTTCGGCGGTGCGGGGACAGGCGGCTTGGGCTTCGGCGTAGGTGTGGGGGTAGGCGTAGGCGTAGGAGTAGCCGTGGGCTTCGGGGACGGAGTCGGCGCAGTGGCCGGCGGCGCGGGAGCCCTCGGCGGCTCGGGCGTGGGTGTCGGCTTCGACGGTGGGGGCGACGGCACCGCGGGCGCCACCACCGGAGGCCTGGTCACGGGCCTGGCCTCCGGCTTCGGCGACTCATCCCCGACCAGCGCCCACACCAGACCGGCCGCGGCCGCGACGGCCACCGCTGCCGCGATCCCGGCCTTGACCGGCGCACCCAGGCCTTCCGAGGCCGCCGCGCCACCGGCCGAGCTGCCGGACGAGCTCCCGCCCGTCGCCGCCGCGGCACCCGCACCCGCCGCACCCGCGGCGCCACCTGCGACGATCCCGGCGGTCTTGAGCGCGTACCCGGCGGCGAACCAGCCGATGACCGCGACCGGAAGCAGTGCCGGAATCCCGGCGTTGACATGTGCCAGTTCGCCCACGGCGACCCGGCACTTCGCGCACTCGTCCAGATGCCTGCGCAGCCCGCGCTCGGCCCGGATCCGCAGCCCGCCCCGGGCATACGTGCCGAGCCGGTCCGCATAGCGAGCACAGTTGCCGCCAGAAGTGAGCGACTGGCTCACATGCGCCTGCAGATATGCCTGCTTCAGCCCTTCGCGGGCCCGGCTGGCCAGCACCGCCGTGGCATTGGCGGTGAGCCCGAACAGCGGCGCGATCTCACTCGGCGACTCCTCCTCGACGGTGGTGTGCCACAGCACCGCCTGCCAGCGCTCCGGCAGACTGCGGAACGCCTTCATGGCCATCGACTGCTCGGCCTCGTGCATCGCCAGGACGTCGGCGCCGAGATCCAGCGTGTCCGCGTCCGACACCTCGGAGAAGCCGGCCGCCTGCGCGGCGAACACCGCGAAGTCGTCGACCAGTTGCTCCCGTTTCGCCGTCTTCGTCCAGGCGGCTGCGATATGCCGGACGGCCGTCATCAGATACGCACGGACGGCTTCCTCGGGCCCTTTGCCGCCCCGAACCGCCTGCAGGGTGCGGGCGAAGACCTCGGCGGTCAGGTCGTCGGCGGTGTGGGCGTCCCGGCAGCAGCTCCGCGCGTAACGACGCACACTGTCCGAGTGGCGCCGGAACAGCTCCTCGTACGCGAGATCGTCGCCGTCCCGCATCTGCAGGATCAACTGGGCGTCGGAGCGGGCGAGTGCGGCGGTGCCGGAACCACTGCCACCTGCTCGCTGCATCGGTACGGCGGCTTCGGCTCCGATCCCGCCGGCCGGCTCCACCGGCCCGCTGCCGCCGGTCGCGGGCAGCCAGGGGCCGGGCAGCACATTGCCGCCTTCGGCGTCGTCGCCCGACCGCCCGGGGCCGGCCTGACCCGGTACCTGCCGGGCGGGCGTCCCGCCGGCCTCCGCGCCACCGCCCACGGTCGAGATGCCGTCGAACGACTCTTCCTGCTGCCCGTCACCGCTCATCGCGGAAGCCCCCGTATGCGCCTTCGGACCCGAACACCGGGCAAGAGTGTCACATGGCGCAATGACGACGGTCGTTCAGTTCCCGCAACCACTCATCCGGGGCGTTTTCCCGAAAGCGAGCACTAACAGCCACTCGAACAGGGAAGGAACAATGCGTCCGAGAGGCGGGTGAGTTGTCGAGCGCGACCCCGCACACAGGAGCCGCACCGCCCCCCCCACGCCACCGTCACCCGCCCGAAGCGGCACCCTCAGAGAGCCGAAGACCCCCGCGCACAGCAGCCGGCCCGATGGATGCGCGGATCGTGCCGGAGAACGCACCCGGCCCGCTGGACCTCACACGGAACCGACGGCCCCACTCGAGCAGCCCGATCACCCCGCTCACGCGGGGCGTGAGCGCAGCCCCTCCAGCAGGATGTCCAGCAGCCGGGCCGAAGCGGCGGCCTGCTGAGCCGCGTCCGGCAGCGAGGGTGCCGCCGTGGCGATGACGAGCAGCACGTCCGCCACCGTCACATCGCGGCGCAGTTCACCCGCCGCCCGTGCCCGGTCGACCAGCCGGCCCACGACCTCCAGCAGCTCGGCCGCACCCGTGTCGTCGTCCGCGAGCCCGTCCTCGTCGGCGGAGCGCAGGCCGACGACCCGGAGGTCGGCCTGCGCCACCCCCTGCCGCTGGTGAGGCACCCGAACCTCACCCCGGACTTCACCGGAGCCGGAGCCGGAGCCCTGCCCCGGGGCCGCGCCTGCGTCCCGTGCAGCCGCCGACTCCCCGACGACTGTCGAGTCGTCCACATCGACGCCGACACGCAGCACCTGCGGCGGCAGCAGACGACCCGCGCCCGAGGCCACGGACGTGCGCAGGAAGCGCGAGAGCGCCGACCACGGCTCGTCCTCCTGCCCCAGTGCGGTCCGCGCCTGGTCGGTCAGCCGGGAGGTCTCCTCCTCGGCTATCCGGCGCACCAGCACGTCCTTGCTCGGGAACCGCCGGTACACCGTGCCGACCCCGACCCGGGCGCGGCGCGCCACGTCCTCCATCGGGGCCCCGTACCCCAGCTCGCCGAACACCTCGCGCGCGGCTCGCAGTACATGCTCGAGATTGCGCTGTGCGTCCACGCGCAGCGGCGCCGAGCGGGCGCCGCCGCCGGATCCGACCGTGGTTCCCACCGGACTTCCCGCTCCGGCGGAACTCACCGAGCCGACTGTCCCCACTGTGCTGATTCGTCCGTTTCCGTCGGACGAGACAGCAGCAGTCTGCCAATGCGATTCCTGAATGTGCATAACTTTTCCCCCGGTTATGACGTCTCCCCCCGGAGACTCCCGCCGTGTCAGCCGGGGAGTGGATCATCATCCCACCCCGACACCCCGACGACATACGAACATAGTTGAGCCCGGGTCAATTCAGAAGGGGGTAGTTCCGCACGGAGCGCCCCCCGATCGGAGCTAGGACCGGTTGGTTCCCGTTTCCGCCCCCACCCCGCCACCCCTGCTGCAACGTCTGACCTGCGCGCCTTCCGTACACCCGCAGGGATCAACGACACGGGCTCCCGGAAAACCTCCGGTCACACAATTTGCCGGGGCTGTGGACAAATATCGGAGCACGTTGCGTCATGGGGAGGTGATGGCTTCAGATTCCCGGGGGACGCCCCCCGGCCCGCCGCCGGGTGAGCGCATTCTCGTCATCGGCGGCGGCTACGTCGGGATGTACACAGCGCTGCGTCTCCAGCGGAAGCTGAAGCAGAGACTCAAGTCCGGCGAGACCGAGATCGTCGTCGTCACGCCCGAGCCGTATATGACGTATCAGCCGTTCCTTCCCGAAGCCGCAGCCGGCTCGATCTCGCCGCGCCATGTCGTCGTGCCGCTCCGTCGCGTCCTTGCGCACTGCACCATCGTCATCGGCGAGGCGCGCCAGATCGACCACGCCAAGCGCACCGCGACCGTCACCACCCTCGCCAGCGGCGAGGACGGCACGGGTGCCGTGGAGATCCCGTACGACGAGATCGTCATCGCGCCCGGCTCCGTCTCGCGCACCCTCCCGGTCCCCGGCCTCGCCGACCACGGCATCGGCTTCAAGACCATCGAGGAGGCCATCGGCCTGCGCAACCACGTCATCGAGCAGATGGACATCGCCTCCGCCACCCGCGACCCGGCCATCCGCGACGCCGCTCTGACCTTTGTCTTCGTCGGCGGCGGCTACGCGGGCGTCGAGGCGCTCGCCGAGCTCGAGGACATGGCCCGCTACACCGCCCGCTACTACCACAACATCAAGGCCGAGGACCTGAAATGGATCCTCGTCGAGGCCTCGGACCGGATCCTTCCCGAAGTCGGTGCCGCGATGGGCACATACGCCATCCGGGAGCTGCGCGGCCGCAACATCGACGTACGCCTCGACACCCGGCTGGACTCCTGCGAGGACCGGGTGGCCGTCCTCAGCGACGGCTCCCGCTTCCCGACCCGCACGCTCGTGTGGACGGCGGGCGTCAAGCCCGCCCCGATCCTTGCCGCCACCGACCTGCCGATCGACGAACGCGGCAGGCTCAGGTGCACGGCGCAGCTCACCGTCGAAGGCGCCGAACACGCCTGGGCCGCCGGGGACGCCGCGGCTGTTCCCGATCTGACCGCGGAAGAACCGGGCAAGGAGACCGCTCCCAACGCACAGCACGCGGTGCGTCAGGCCAAGGTCCTCGCCGAGAACATCCTCGCGGCGATCAGCGGCCAACCGCTCAAGGAGTACCGGCACAGCTACGCGGGCTCCGTCGCCTCGCTCGGCCTCCACAAAGGCGTCGCCCATGTCTACGGGCGCAAGCTCAAGGGCTATCCGGCCTGGCTGATGCACCGTACGTACCACCTCAGCCGGGTGCCGACGTTCAACCGGAAGGCCCGCGTCCTTGCCGAATGGACCCTCGCCGGACTCTTCAAACGCGAGATCGTCTCCCTCGGCTCACTGGAACACCCGCGCGCCGAATTCGAACTCGCCGCGGGGGGAAGACGTACCGACGGCGACGGCCCGCCGAAGAAGGATGGCTGACTGTCAGTACGGTCAGTCACACTGGACGTGTGACCATAGGTGGGCCCACACCTGCACAGAGTGACCCGGCCGGCAGTGACCAACAGTGACCAGTACGACGAGGCCCGGCTGCGCCTCCCCGGGGGTCCGGCCCCCGGTGCCCCCGACCCCGGCGAGAGAGAACCGGCACAAGAGCCGGAAGAGGAAGCAGCCCGCCCGAGCGGACCAGACCGACACACGAGGCCAGAAATTCCGTGAACTTCACGCGTTGGAGCGCCCGCCTACCAGGAACGCGCCGCACCGCCGCCCGGGACGACCGCAGTTCCGTGCCCGCGGCCCGCGCCGAGTACGCCAGGCCCGAGCCCGGGTGCGGCCCGGCGGACGGCGACACCCCCAGGGCCTCCCCCGGGGCATCCGCAGAGATCTCTCAGGAGAGCGCGGGCCGGACCGCCGACCAACTCTCCGGCCCCGCTCTCCTGGAGGATCTCTCCGCCCGCGAGATCCTCGGCCGGCTGCCCGCCCTCGTCGCCCTCGTGCACGGCCCCGACCACCGCATCGCCTACGTCAACGACGCCTACGCGGCCGCCTTCGGCCCCAGACCCACGGGCGCCACCGCCGCCGAGGCGATGCCCGAGCTCGACGAGCTGAGCCTGCTGCCCCTCATGGACCAGGTCCTGCGCAGCGGCACCCCCCGCACGGTCAAGTCCCGCAAGGTCCGCAGCGGCAACTCGTACACCGTGACCTGCACCCCCGTCGCCACGCCCGCCGGTCTCCCCGCGAACGGCAGGAGCAAGAGCAAGAACGGCAGGAACAAGGGGAGCGAAGGCGGCGGTGTCCTTCTGTACGCCGCCGATGTCACCGACCACGCCGAAGCGGCCGAGCGCCTGCGTACCAGTGAACGCCGCCACCGCGAAACGGCCGTCACCCTCCAGCGTTCCCTGCTCCCGCAGGAGCTGGAGCAGCCGGACGACCTGCGGATCGCCGCCACGTACCAGCCGGGCGGCACGGACGCGGCGGTCGGCGGCGACTGGTACGACGTCATCACTCTCGGCGCGGGCCGCACCGCCCTCGTCATCGGAGACGTGATGGGCCGCGGGGTGCGCGCCGCCGCGGTGATGGGCCAGCTCCGCACGGCCGTGCGCGCCTACGCCCGTCTCGACCTTCCGCCGCACGAGGTACTCCAGCTGCTCGACGGTCTCGCCGCGGAGATCGACGCCAGCCAGATCGCCACCTGTGCCTACGCGGTCCACGATCCGAACGAGGGCCGGCTCGTCTACGCCTCCGCCGGCCACCTCCCGATCCTTGTGCGCGATCAGGACGGCACGGTCCACCGGGCAGAGGACCCGACCGGACCGCCGCTCGGCACCGGCGGCTGGATCCACACCTCCGGCACGATCGCGCTGCCGCCCGGCTCCACCGCCGTCCTCTACACGGACGGTCTCGTCGAACGCCGCAGTGAGGACATCGACGAGGGGGTCGCCGCCCTGGAGCGCGCCCTTTCCGGTGCCAAGGGGTCTCCGCAGGTGGTCTGCGACCGTCTGATCCGCTCCCTCGGAGTCACGGCCGAACACGACGACGACGTGGCCGTGCTCGTGGTCCAGCATCCCGCCCGCACGGGGACGAACGCGGAGCTGTTCCACAACGCCTCGCTCGATCTGCTCGGCGGCATCGAAGCGGCCCCGCGCGCCCGCGCCTTCGCGACCGGCGTCCTCACGTCGTGGCGCTTCCCGGTCGAGCTGTGCGATCTGGGCGTCCTGGCCGCCGGCGAACTGGTGGCGAACTCCCTCCAGCACGGCATCCCGCCGATGCGCCTGGGACTGCGCCGCACCGACCGCCGCCTGATCATCGAGGTGACCGACGGCGATGACCACCTGCCGCGCCGCCGCCGCGCCGAACCGGCGGACGAGTCGGGCCGCGGCATCTCCATCGTCGCGACGATCGCCTCGTCCTGGGGCAGCCGTCGCACACCGGGCGGCGGCAAAGCGGTCTGGTGCGAGTTCGCGCTGCCTCAGTGAGCGTCAGCGGGTGACGTCACCGAGCGGCAGCGGGCTCGGACACCCGCTCGGCCACCATCCCGGCCTCCGGCCGTGACACGGCCACCACCCGCGACGGCACCGCCGCGAGCGAAGGCTGGTCCTGTACGGGGGTGAGCCGACGGCCCAGCCGCAGGGCGAGCACGGTGATGCCCAGGGAGAACAGCACGAACGTCACGATGTACGGCCCGTGCAGCGAAGCCCCCATAGGCCCGCCCACAGCCGGACCGACCGCCAGCGCAAGCTGCTTGACCAGGGCGAAAGCCGAGTTGTACTGACCGACCATCGACTCCGGGGCAAGATCGGCGACCAGCGGCGCCACCGTCGGCGACAGCATCGACTCGCCGAGTCCGAACAGTGCGTACGTCGAGATCATCGCGGCCGTCGCCATGGTCTGGCTGCCGTGCCCGAGCCCCGCGTACCCCGCCACGATCCAGGCGAAAGCCCAGATCAGGCCGACCGAGGCGATGACCCGGCTGCGCTTGCGTCGCTCGACCAGCCGCAGCACGACGAACTGCGCCACGACGATGACCGCCGTGTTGGCAGCAAGGGCGATACCCAGCGTTGAGGGCTCGATCCCGGCAGCCTCGGTGCCGTACGCCGCGAGACCGGACTCGAACTGCCCGTAGCAGGCGAAGAACAGCACAAAGCCCAGCACACACAGTTGAACCATGGCCCGGTGCGACAGCAGCGCCCGCAGCCCGCCCTTCGCGGTGGACCCGTCGGTGGGCCGGGCGTCCGCGAACACGGGAGTACGAGGCATCCGCACCGTCACGGCGACGACGCCGAGCACGATGAACATCGCCGCCTCGATCAGGAACAGCAGCGTGAAGGTCTCCGGCCGGTTCGTGTCGACGATCTGCCCGCCGACCAGCCCACCGATGCCGAGCCCCAGGTTCTGCAGAAAGAACTGCATGGCGAAGGCGCGTGTACGGGTGGCCGTGCTGGAGCACCAGACGAGCATCGTGGCGAGCGCCGGCGACATGACGGCCGTGCCCGCGCCGAGGACGGCCGCCGACAGCACGGCGGACGTCACATTCGACGAAAGCCCGAGGGCAGCCGCCCCCACGGACGCCACCACGGCGGCGACGATCAGCACCGGCATCGGACCGCGCCGGTCGATGGCCCGTCCGGTGAACGGCAGGACAGCCAGCGCAGCCATGGCGAAGACCGCCAGCACGACTCCCGCCGTACCGGCGCCCAGATCCCGCACCTGCGCCACATAGACGTACAGATACGGAACGGTGAACCCCACACCGAACGCGCTCAGCGCGCTCCCCAGCTGGATCCGCCGCAGCGCTGCGCCCATTTCCCTGGTCACACTCACCTACCTCAAGCTCACGAAGGACTGACGTCCAAAGACTTTAACAGTAAAGTTAGAGCTTCAACAGTACAGACCGAAGGACTTCGACGCCAATGAAGGCGTGCCATACTGCCCGCCATGTCTGACACCACCGAGCCCTCCGGCCTCCAGGAGCCGAGCCTCGACGAGCAGATCGCGGCCTATCAGCGCGAGTTCCGGGACCTGGATCCCCAGGTCGAGCAGGTCGTCTCGGCCCTCGGCCGACTGAACCGCCGGATGAACGTCGGCTACGGACGCCAGCTGGCCGACCTCGGTATCAGCAACGCCGAGTGGGAGGTCCTCAAGACCCTCGTCGTGGCGGGCTCTCCCTACCGCCTGGGCCCGGGCGAGCTGGCCAAGCGCCTCGGCCTCACCCCGGCCGCGATGACCCACCGCATCGACCGCATGGCGGGCGAGGGCCTGGTCACCCGGGACAGGGACGAGAACAACCGGGTGCGCGTCATCGTCGAGCTGACCGACGAAGGCCGTACGAAGTGGCTGGAGGCGATGCGCATGGCGTCCGCCTTCGAGGAGGACCTGCTCCAGGACCTCTCGGGCGACGAACGCGGAGCCCTCGGCGAGATGCTGATCCGCCTCCTGCGCCGGGTGGAACAAGCCCAGCCGGACGCCGGCGGCCGCCTCACCGACCTGGGCTGACCCACGCCGGGCGAGGGGGAAAACGGCTTGACCTGGCGGGTTGACACACCCCCCGTCGATCCGTAAAGTTCTTCGAGTTGTCACGGAGCCGGAACGGTTCTGCGGCAGCCGATCCCGCCGCGAATGCGGCAACCAAAACTCTGCACGATCTCCCACTCGGGAGAATTTCGGCATGCCGGAATTCATTTCGAAGGCTCGATTATGAGCCGCCGGGAAAGTCCGCTAGAGTTTGGACGTCGGAACGGTCCAACAGCCGGGAAGACGAACCCCGCTGACTGGGAATCAGGCCCGAAAGGATCTGATAGAGTCGGACTCGCCGGAAAGGGAAACGCGAAAGCGAAGACCTGGAAAGCGGAACCCGCTTCGACCGGGAATCGGACACGAAAGAGTCTGATAGAGTCGGAAACGCAAGACCGAAGGGAAAAGCCCGGAGGAAA
>NZ_JBITCU010000007.1:0-83341 GCF_044453545.1 Streptomyces sp. NPDC051664
ACAAGAAGACCAACCCGGTCTTCACCACGACCATGACGTACTACAAGAACCGCTCGCACAGGCTGAACCTGGAGATCTACTACCAGGGCAAGTGGAACGACGCGGGCTCGGGCCACTTCGCGCTCGGCGCCAACGGCAAGTCCACCGTGACTCTCACTGGCTCGCACCCGACCGGCTACCGGATGCGCCTGCGCTCCTCGTACGTCAACAGCTCCTCCGGTGACACCGTGAACTCCACCACCCACGGCGCCTGGAAGTACTTCATCTTCACCAAGTAGCGCCCGGCAGGTGCGAGAAGGGCCTCCACAGCTGTGGAGGCCCTTCTTCATGCGGTGCCGGAGGGGATCACGGAGCGCGTCGCGAGGACGGGCGGAGGGCCGGGAAAAGATCCGGGTCAGGGGCGGAGGCGGCCGGAGTCCTTCGCCAGCTTCCTGGCGATCTTCCGTGCGTCCAGGGCCATTTCGCGGAACATGCCGCTGATCGGATTGGTGAACCCCGTGAAGTAGAGCCCGGGTGCATGCTTCGGCGTGCGGCCGCCGTGCACCACCGGCCGGCCGCGTGCGTCCAGCACGTCGAGGTGTCCGACCAGCGGTTCCAGGGCCCGCCGGTAGCCGGTCGCCGCGATCACCACGTCCGGGGTGATCCGGGTCCCGTCGGCCAGCACGACCGCGTCCTTGTCGAACGAGTCGACCGTTGCCACCGGCACCACGCGGCCGCCCCGCACCGCGTCGATCAGCCCCACGTCCTGGACCGGGATGGCGCCATCCCTGACCCGTGAGTAGAGCCCGGTGTCCGGGCGCGGCAGACCCTGTTCGGCGAGGTCGGGCACGGCGACCCTGGCCATCAGCCGGCCGGCCCGGTCGACCAGCCGCACCGGCAGTCTGCGGACCAGGATGCCGGTCGCCTGCGCGGGCCAGCCCGCCGTCGAGCGGCGCACGATGTGCGGAACGGTGCGTACCGCGATCCGTACCCGGGAAGCGCCGCCCTCCACCAGGTCCACGGCGATCTCCGCGCCGGTGTTGCCGATCCCGACGACGAGGACGTCCTTGCCCGCGTACGGGGCGGGGTTGCGGTAGTCGCGGGCGTGCACCAGCTCGCCCGCGAAGGTGTCGCGGCCGGCCCAGTCCGGGATCCGCGGGGTGTGGTTGAAGCCGGTGGCCACGACGACGGCCCGCCCGGTCAGCACCCGGCCGCCGGTCGCGGTCAGCTGCCACCCGGTGCCGTCGGTCGCCCGGTCGATACGGGTCACCTCGACGCCCGTCACCACCTCCAGCTCGTGGTGTTCGACGTACTTCTCCAGGTAGCGCAGCACGTGGTCGCGGGACACCCAGCGTCCGAACCGGCGGGGCATCGCGAGCCCCGGCAGCGCGGACCAGCGTCGGGTGGTGTGCAGGTGCAGCCGGTCGTAATGGCCACGCCAGGACGCGCCGACGCTTCCGGACTTCTCCAGCACGACGGCCCGTACCCCTTGCTCGCGCAGGGCTGCCGCCGCGGCGAGGCCGCCGGGTCCGCCGCCCACGACGTAGACGGGCCGGTGTTCCGTGATGTCGGTGGGCGCGGGGGCGGGCGCGGGCATGGGACTACTGCCGGAGGTGGAGGTGCTGTTGGGCATGGATCGGAGCGTAATCGCCCGATTACTTGATGGGTCTCGGTCAAGACCGGAATCGATTGCGAATTGATCACGAGTGTGTGCGTCCGGCCCGTGTTCTGCGCACCTCTTGCGTAGCGGCGCCGGATCAGGTGAACTGACGTACCGTCAGATCTGGTGAGTGGGAGGGGCCCCGATGCAGACGATCTGGCTCGGCGGAGCCGAGTGGCTCGCCGTCCTACGAATAGGGCTCGGCCTGTGGTGGCTGGAGAGCTGGCGGCACAAGGACAAGAAGGGCTGGTTCGAGCGCGGTACGGGCATCGCCTGGGCGGCGGACGTCGCGGCCAAGCACCGATGGGCGGCGGTACGGACCGGCTTCCAGCGGGTCGTCGCACCCCGCCCCAAGGCCATGGCCCACCTCGTCGTCCACGCCGAACTCGCCCTGGGTCTCGGCCTGATCACCGGCTTCCTGACGCCCGTCGCACTCCTCGGCGGACTGGTCCTCAACCTCCTCTACCTGGTGCTGATGATCCACGACTGGGCCGAGCAGGGCCAGAACGCGATGATGGCGCTGATCTCCCTCGTCGCCCTCTTCGCCATGTCCTGGCAGGTCTGGTCCCTCGACCACGCGATCGGACTCTTCGGATGACCACGGCCGCCCCTCGCTTCGACCTGCCCGAACCGGACGACTTCACCCGGCCCTACTGGGACGCGGCCGCCGAGGGGCACCTGCTGTTGCGCCGCTGCCACGCCTGCGGCAAGGCCCACCACTACCCGCGCGAGTTCTGCCCGCGCTGCTGGAGCGAGGACGTCACCTGGGAGCGGGCGAGCGGCCGCGCCACGCTCTACACCTGGTCCGTCGTCCATCGGAACGACCTGCCGCCGTTCGGCGCCCGCGTCCCGTACATGGCGGCCGTCGTCGATCTCGCCGAGGGGCCGCGCATGATGACGGAGATCGTCGACTGCGCGGAGTCCGACCTCGCCATCGGCATGGGACTGCGTGTCACCTTCAGGCAGGAGGAGGGCGGCGAGGCGGTCCCGGTCTTCCGGCCGTGAGACGGCTCCGGATCTGCCGCTCCGCCGGCACGACTCAGAACGACTTGCTGCGCCGCAGTGCGCGCCGCAGCTTCCACCGCTCCCAGACGTTGGGGTGGCGGATGACCACGCCGCCCATGCCGGCCGTGCCGGTGACGCGGATCAGCGGGGTTCCCGGGAGCCTTTCGTCCCTGGTCCGGTCCTTGAAGCCGCCCAGGCCGGGATCGACCTCGTCGGTCTCCGCGGCCCAGCCCGCGGGGATGATGATCCTGACCCCGCCCATCTGCCCGTTGACCTCCAGCTCGATCTCGCGCAGCCGGCAGTCGGTCAGGGTGAAGTCGAGTTCGGCGCCGCCCATGCCGCCGTCCACATCGATGTGCGCGGGCACCTTCCAGCGCCCGGTGCGCACCGCGCCTTGGATGCCGCCCTTGAGGACCAGCGGCTTCCCCGCGTCCTGCGGCGCGGGCCCCAGATCGGCGGTGAGGGGCGTCAGCTCGGCGTAGGTCTTGGCGACCAGCGCCTGGCCCAGCCGGGTGTCCAGCTCGTCGAGGTCGATACGGCCCTCGGCCGCGGCCTCCCTCAACTGGTCCACCACCGCTTCACGGTCGGCGTCGGAAGCGCGCAGCCGACTGACGGAGTTCGGGCGCTCAGCAGTCATGAACCTGATGATACGGAACGGCTCGGCACGCGGCTCACAGTCCGGGCGCTCCCCAGACCGGGAACCACCGGGAGAGATCCTTCTCGACCCGCAGGTCGTCCCCGAGTGTCGCCCTGATCTGCAACTCCAGCTGGTTGTCGCGCTTTTCGGCGCCGCCCAGCACCGGGGCGAACGGATAGAACGTGCCGCGCTTGTACAGGTAGACCAGCGCCAGAGACCGCTCCGCGGCGTCCCGGAAGCCGATCAGTGAGCAGAGCAACTGCGGGCCGAAGCCGCCGTCCTGGAGCAGGGTGTTGACCGCGTGCAGGTCGTTGACCAGGGCGGCCACATCGTCGGGGGAGCGGCGGGAGAGCAGCCAGGTGTAGCCGTACGTGTCCTGGCCGAACTCCACCGGGATGCCGCCCCGGTCCGTGTCCGCGTCGAGCAGTTCCTGTACGTCCTGCCGGATGCGGGCGAAGGTGCCGCCCTCCACTCCCGCGAAGCAGACCGAGCCGAGACCGGTGGGGGTGAAGCCGGCGCCCGCCTGGAGGGTGAGGGCGGCGGAGGGTACGGCGAAGAGCTGGTCGAGGTCGGGGCGGACCGGTTTGCTGCGGCCGAGGATGGTGTCGAGAAGACCCACTGCGGACTCCCTGGTTCCTTACGGGCGGGCGAGTTCGGCGGTGATGCGGGCCAGCTGGTCGAGGCGCTGTTCGAGGGTCGGGTGGGAGGAGAGCAGCCGGCTGAGGCTCTCCTTCGAGGAGAACGCCGGGACGAAGTAGAAGGCGTTGTACGGCTCCGCCTTCCGTAGGTCCTCCGTCGGGATCCTGGCCATCTGACCGCTGACCTTGGTGAGCGCCGAGGCGAGTGCGGAGGGGCGGCCGGTGAGTAGGGCGGCGGCGCGGTCGGCGGAGAGTTCGCGGTAGCGCGAGAGCAGCCGGGTGAGCAGGAAGCTCAGGCAGTACACGACGGCGCTGATCAACGGGATCAGCATGATCGCGATGCCGACGGGGTCGCTGCTGCGGTTGCGGGAGAGGCCGCCCCAGAGGGCGACGCGGGTGACGATGCCGGCCAGGACGCCGAGGAACGAGGCGATCGTCATGACGGCGACGTCCCGGTGGGCGACGTGCGACATCTCGTGCGCGAGGACGCCCTCCAGCTCCTCGGGTTCGAGTCTGCGCAGGAGCCCGGTGGTGGCGCAGACGAGGGCGCTCTTCTCGCCGCGGCCGGTGGCGAAGGCGTTAGGTACGTCGCTCCGGGCGATGGCCACCCGGGGTTTCGGCATGTCCGCCAGGGCGCAGATCCGGTCGATGGTGCCGTGCAGCTCGGGTGCTTCCTCCGGGGTGACCTCGCGGGCACCCATGCTGAATGCGGCGATGCGGTCGCTGAACCAGAACTGGGCGATGAACAGACCGCCGGCGAAGATCAGGATGATCGGCCAGGCGCCCCGCAGCACCGCGAGGAGCACGCCCACCAGGACCACGTACAGCAGTCCGATCAGGAACATGGTGGTGACCATGCGCGTGGTCAGACCGTGGTCGGGGGCGTAGCGGGAACGGGTTCGTGTCATGGAATGCCTCCAGCAACTCACCTGTCTCCCATAGTGCTCCTTTTCTGTTGGAACCCGATAAGCCGAACGACACCGGATGGAACGAGTGAGCCGGACGGGCCGGAGGGCCGGTCACGGCCAGAGCAGCTCCCGCTCCCACACCCCGCCGTCGCGGCGGTAGCGCAGCCGGATGTGGCGCCGCCCCGCGTCACCCTGGAAGAACTCGACCTCGCGCGGCTCGACCACGTACCGCGTCCAGCTCGCCACGTCCGCTTCCGGTTCCGCCTGTGCCTGCTCCCAGGCGGCGTCCGAGGCGCGGTTCAGTTCCTCGTACGAGCCGAGCACCTCGCTCTGCCGTCCCACCAGCGCCGACGCCAGCGCCCCGGTCGAGCGGACCTGCAGATCGGCCCGGCTCTCGGCGGGGGTGCAGGCGGCGACCGGACCTCGTACCCGCACCTGCCGCCCCTGCGCGGGCCAGTAGAAGCCGAGCGCCGCGTGCGGGTGCGCGGCGAGCTGGTGGCCCTTCGCGCTGGTGGCGTGCGTGGCGAAGTGCCAGCCACGGTCGTCCGCGTCGTGCAGCATCAGCGTCCGCAGGTCCGGGTGTCCCTCGGCGTCGACGGTGGCGAGCGTCATGGTGTGCGGCTCGGCCTGCCCGGCGGCCACCGCCTCGGCGAACCAGGCGTGGAAGAGAGGAAGCGGGGTGCGGGGCGCGGCGGCGGGATCGAACGAGGGCAGCTCGACGTCCCATACGCGCTGGGCGTGCAGGAGGTCCCGGAAGGCCTGCTGGGCGGAGTGCGGATCAGGCGTCACATCGGTCATGCGGCCCCATCATGCCCGCCGGGGCGTGGGGCCGCCGGGTCGGTCCGCGGTGGCGTGAGGCGGACGAGTTCCTCGGCGTCGAGGACCGCTTGGGGGACGACGATCCCTGGGAGCGCGGCGGCCGTGGCCGAACGCCCACAGGGCGTCGGCCGGCAGTGGGTTGCCGGGCGACGCCCTGTGTGGTGTGCGCTCAGAGCGGTGAGCGCACGGTCATGCGGTCATGCGTGCGGTCGGACGGCCGGACGGCGGGCCGACAGCGGGACCCACTAGGCCGCGGCGTAGCCGGACTTCGGGTCCGGGCCGTACGCGTTCTGGCTGCGCTCACCCTCGAGGCACGCGAAGACGAGCAGCGTGATCCCGCCCACCAGCGGGACGATCCCGAACAGAATCCACCAGCCGGAGCGGCCGGTGTCGTGCAGGCGGCGCACGAAGACACCGAGGCTGGGCAGAAGGACGGCGAGGTAGTAGATCCCGATGAGGACCGGCTGCGTGCCGATCACTGCGTCGAGCACCGCCAGGATGATGGCGGCGATGGCGTTGAACAGCACGTACATCCAGTACTCCTGGCGGCGCGCACGGCCGCTGAACACCACGTACTTCTTCAGAACATCGAGATACCAGTGCATGTTGTCCCCCCAAGGACGATGGTGGCTCGTCCTCGCTGGACCGAGCCTGGACGCCAGAACCTAGAGGTTTGAGGTGCCCGGGTCAAAAAGTTATAGAGAGAGCGCTTTCAGGCAATGCCTGCCAAGGATTCGGGCTGCTCAGCCCCGTCCCAGCACGACCGTGCCCGAGGAACAGAACCAGCCACCCGTCCCTGAGGCCACAGCCAGCTCGGGAAGACTACCGTCCACCCTTCTGACCTGGCGTTTCCCCGCCTCACCGCGGAGTTGACGGACCGATTCCACCAGGAGGAAGAGCCCGCGCATCCCAGGATGGCAGGCCGAAAGCCCACCCCCGTCGGTGTTCACCGGAAGTTCGCCGGACCGACCGATCCGGCCCTTCTCGATGAACGCGCCACCCTCGCCCTTCGCGCAGAACCCCAGATCCTCCAGCGTCACCAGCGTCATATAGGTGAAGGCGTCATAGATCTCGGCCAGATCGATGTCGGCGGCCCGCACCCCGGCACGCTCGAAGGCCAGCCGGCCCGAGACCGCGGCGGGGGAGACCGTGAAGTCGTCCCACTCGGACATCGTGGAGTGCGAGACGTACTCGCCCGTGCCGAGGATCCACACCGGGTCCTTCGCCGTGTCCGGTACGTACTCCTCGGCCGCCAGCAGTACCGCGCACCCGCCGTCGCTGCGGATGCAGCAGTGCAGCTTGGTGAACGGGTCCGCGATCATCGGGCCCGACAGGACGTCGTCCACCGTGATCGGGTCCCGGAACATCGCGTCCGGGTTGGCCGCCGCATTCGCGCGGGCTTGCACGGCTACCTCGGCGAGCTGCTCCAGCGTCGTCCCGTACTCGTGCATATGGCGGCGGGCGGCCATCGCGTACTTGGCGATCAGTGAGTGCCCGTACGGCACTTCGAACTGGAGCGGGCCGCGCGAGCCGAACGAGAGATTCGACGTGCGGCGTCCGGCCCGGATGTCCGCGCGCGCGGTGGACCCGTACACCAGCAGTACGGCGTCGGCGCGGCCGGCCGCGATGGCGTCGGCGGCATGGGCGGCCATCACCTCCCAGGTCGCACCGCCGACCGCGGTGGAGTCCACCCAGGTGGGCTTGAGGCCCAGATACTCCGCGACCTCGACCGGGGCGAGCGTGCCGAGTCCGGCGGAGGCGAAGCCGTCGACGACCGAGCGGTCCAGACCCGAATCGGCGAGCGCCCGGCGGGCGGCCTGGGCGTGCAGGGCGTACGGGGTGGGGCCGTCGACGCGTCCGCAGTCCGCGAGGGATATGCCGACGACAGCGACCTTGCGCGGGCGGGAGGAGGGTGAGGAAGGCATAAATCTGACGGTACATCAGATATGGCGGGAGGGGGTGGGCGAGCGCGTGCGCGGCTCTGGGTTTCTCGCAACATCACGCCTAGCATGACGACCCGTCAGATCGGGGCCTACGGCCCCTGAGGGGAAGGAGCCCGACGATGGACGCCGCCTTCACCGCGGAGCAGGACGAGGTCCGCCGCACCCTGCGCGAACTGCTGGTCAAACGCTGCGGACCCGGCGAGGTCAGGAGCGCCGTGCGGACCGCGCACGGATATGACGAGGCCCTGTGGCGGCAACTCGCCCAGGACCTCGGGCTGCCGGGGCTCGCGCTCGCGCAGGAGTACGGAGGAGTCGGCTGCGGGCCCGTCGAACTCGCCGTCGCCTGCGAGGAGACCGGCCGCGCCCTGCTGCCGTCCCCGCTGCTCGCCACCGCCGCGCTCGCCGCGCCTCTGATCACCGCACTCGGCACCGAGGCCCAGCGCACCGCCCTGCTGCCGAGCATCGCCTCGGGTGAACTGACCGCGACCCTCGCCGTCCCCGGAGGCTCGCTCTCCACCGCCCTGGGCCTCACCGGCGACACCACCGGCGGCTCCTGGGCGGGCGGCGGGCGGGCCGGTGGCGTACAGGCCCGGCCCGGCCCGGAGGGGTGGCGGCTGTACGGGGAGGCCGCGCGGGTCCTCGACGGGCACAGCGCCGGACTGCTGCTGGTCGCGGCCCATGCGGGCGGCTTCCCACGCAGCCGTACGCTTCTCTTCCTCGTCCGCGCGGAGGCGGCGACCGGGCTCGCCCGCACCCGGCAGACCTCGCTGGACGAGACCCGGCCGCTGGCTCGCATCGAACTGCGCGACACCGCCGCGGAACTGCTCGGCGCCGACGACACGGTCGATGTGGCCGGCCCGGCGGGCGCCCTGGCCGCCGTCGGGCGCACCGCCGCCGCCGTACTGGCGGCGGAGGCGGTCGGAGCCGCGGCGAACGCACTCGACCGGACGGTCGAATACGTCAAGGCGCGCGAGCAGTTCGGCCGCGCCATCGGCTCCTTCCAGGCCGTGAAGCACAGGCTGGCCGATCTGTACGTGCGGGTGCAGTCAGCCAGGTCTGCGGCGTACTACGCGGCCTGGGACCCGGCGGCCGGAGGGCTCGCCCTCGCCCAGGCGCTGGAAACCCTGCGGATCACCACCGCCGAGGCCGTCCAGCTGCACGGCGGGATCGGCTTCACCTGGGAACACGAGGCGCATCTCTACTTCAAGCGGGCCGCCGCCGACGAACTGCTCTTCGGGCCGGTCCACCGGCTGCGCGACCACGCGGCCGAGCAGGCCGGGCTCTTCACGCAGGACGCCCAGGTACAGGGACACAGGCAGGCGCAGGGCCACGGGCACGGGCCGCGCATGGAGGTGGCGGTCTGATGGCACCCGGAGTCCGGCTGATCCAGAAGGTGTCCTCGACCCGCGCCTTCGCGAGGATCGCCCCGCACGTCATACCCGCCATGGACCGCACCGTCCACCGGCTCACCCGCGGCAAGGTACTGCTCAGTGCGCAGATGCTGCCGGGGTTGATCCTGACGGTGCGCGGCGCGAGGAGCGGGCAGCTGCGGACCACCCCACTGGCCTGTATGCCCACCCCGGAGCACGGTGACGGGACGTGGGTTCTCATCGGCAGCAACTTCGGCCGTACGGGTCATCCTGCCTGGACTGCGAACCTGTTGGTCCATCCGGACGACGCCGTCATCAACTGGAAGGGCCACGACGTCGCGGTACGCGCCCGGCTGCTGGAGGGCGTGGAACGGGAGGAGGTGTGGCAGGCGGCGCTGACGTTCTGGCCGCCGTACGCCACGTACCAGGCGCGGGTGGAGCGGGAGATCCGGCTCTTCCGGCTGGAGCGGCGCGCGACTCCGTAAGGCGCGGTGATACGCCGACGGCGGACCACATTGCGTGGTCCGCCGTCGGCGCGACAGGACGTGGGCAGCCCGGATGGCCGTGCGGTGCCCGGAGCGGAAGGGGGAGCCGGGAGCCGGCGCTACTTCGTCGGCTTCTTGCCGGTGATGCCCAGGTGCACCAACAGCGCCAGGTTCGGCTTGAGTTCGGTCTGCTTGACGCCCCAGGTCTGGAAGCCCTTCTGGTGCGAGGCGACCGCGGCCAGCATCGCGACCAGCGAGCCCGCCATCGCCGCGGGGCTGATGTCCTTGTCGACCTTGCCCTTGGCCTGGAGATCCTTCACCGAATCCGTAAGGGAGTTGGTGACCGAGTTAAGGATCTTCATGCGGATCTTGTAGAACCGCTTGTCGCCCTCGGCCGCGCCGAGGTCGACCACACGCAGGATCGCGTCGTGGCGCCGCCAGAAGTCGAGGAATCCCTCGACGAGTTCTTCGGCGGTCTGCCAGCCGGACTTGCCGACCCAGGAGCGGCCTGCGACGAGTTCCGTCAACCCTGCGCCCTCCTTGGCCATTTCATCCGCGATCTCGAGGACGGCGCCCTCGACGTCGGGGAAGTATTGGTAGAAGGTCGCGGGTGAAGTCCCTGCCTTCCGGGCGACGTCGATGACTTTGACGTCCCGGTACGGCGAGGAGCTGAGCATCTCGCTGAGGCAGTCGAGCAGCTTCTGCCGCGTCGCCTGTCCGCGTCGACCGGCCACGCGGCCGTCGACGGTGCGCACTTGTCCTGTCATGCCGTCAGCTTACCGAGGGGTGATCGGAGCGCGATTCGGCCGACTGCAAATGGGGAGGTCCGCAGGTGCGGTGGGGTGGTGTGGGGGAAGTGGCCGGATTTCGGCGGATGCGATCCACAGCTTGAATTGTGTTATCAACAGCCTGTGGACAACTTCCGTGGATAACTTTCCGTGACGCGATGGGCAAGGAACTCCGATATCGAGACCGTGTTCGACGGTTCGTCGCGGCGCGGCGGGGGCGGCGCGCGGCTACTTTGGGTGTGACGAGCGTCACTACTGCGGAAGGATCCGGGCCCATGGCCGCATTCGCGCACTCCGCTCCGTGCTGGGTGGATGTGCAGCTCCCCGACCTCGAAGCGGGCAAGCGCTTCTACGGTGAGCTCTTCGGATGGACCTTCCGGGCCGGCGAAGAGGTGGACAGGGGCGGCCCCTGTGCCGATGCCCTCAGCGGCGGCAAGCTGGTCGCCGCACTGGCCGGCAAGCAGGACGGCCGGATGCCGACCGCCTGGGGCATCTACTTCGCCACCGACGACATCACCGCGACCGTCACCAGGATCCGGCAGGCGGGCGGTCAGATGATCACCGAGCCCGTCCGGGTGGGCGGCGCCGGGGTGCTCGCACAGGCCGCCGACCCCGGAGGCGCGGTCTTCGGGCTCTGGCAGGCGGGGGACCGCAGCGGGTTCCAGAAGCAGAACGAGCCGGGATCGTTCTGCTGGACCGAGGTGTACACCCGGCAGAAGGACCGCGTGGACGCCTTCTACGAGCAGGTCTTCGGCTTCCGTGGGACGGATCTCGGCGCGGCCGGCACAGGCGAGTCGGGCAGGGGCGAGTCCGGAACTGGGGAGCCCGGAACCGGCAGGTCGGGCACGCCCGAGGCCGGCGCGGACGCGCCGGGCCCCGCCAGGTCCGCGACCGGTGAGTCCGGCACGGGTGAGTCCGGGACCTCCGAGTCCGGGACCTCCGAGTCCGGCCCGGTTGCGTCCGGCATGAGCGGATCGGACGCAGACGTGCCCGGGGTCGACTTCCGGATGTGGTCCCCGGCAGGCACCGAGCCGGGCCCCGACACCGCGATCGGCGGGCGCAGCGTCATCACCGACGTGTTCCCGGCCGAGATGCCCAGCTATTTCCTCAATTACTTCGCCGTCGCGGACTGCGACGCCACGGCCGAGACCGGCGCCCACCTCGGCGGCCGGGTCTCCGTGCCGCCCTTCGACATCCCGTACGGGAGGATGGCGGTCCTGCACGACAATCAGGGTGCCGAGTTCGCCGTACTTCAGCCCCCGGTGTCCCGATAGAGGGCAGAGTGACATGTGACACCCCGATCCGCCCCCGGGTTCGCAACCATCGCTTCGGCCAGGAACAATCGGGGTGCGCACCGCCGGGTGGTGCCCAGTGGTGAGACCCTGCACGGGGCGGTTTTTCGCGGGCTTCTGTTGCTGAGGTCCGTACGGGGAGGTGGCAGGTAAGTGGTGGAGCAGCTGACGCAGCACGACCCGAGGCGGATCGGCCCGTTCGAGGTACTGGGACGGCTCGGGGCCGGCGGCATGGGGCTGGTCTATCTCGCCCGCTCGGCGTCGGGCCGACGGGTGGCGATCAAGACCGTACGTACGGAACTTGCCGAGGATCAGCTGTTCCGGGTCCGCTTCACGCGTGAGGTCGAGGCCGCCCGGGCGGTCAGCGGGTTCTACACGGCGGCCGTGGTGGACGCCGATCCGCGCGCCGCCGTACCGTGGCTGGCCACCGCGTACGTGCCCGCTCCCTCGCTCGAGGAAATAGTGAATGAGTGCGGTCCGATGCCGACCCAGGCGGTGCGCTGGCTGGCCGCCGGGATCGCCGAGGCCCTGCAGTCCATCCATGGCGCGGGCCTCGTCCACCGCGACCTCAAGCCGTCGAACGTGCTGGTGGTCGAGGACGGCCCGCGGGTGATCGACTTCGGGATCGCGTCCGGCGTCTCCAACACCCGGCTGACGATGACCAACGTGGCGGTCGGCACCCCCGCCTACATGTCGCCCGAGCAGGCGCGGGACTCGCGCAGTGTGACGGGCGCCAGCGATGTGTTCTCGCTCGGCTCGACGCTGGTGTTCGCCGCCACCGGCCATGCGCCGTTCCATGGGGCCAATCCGGTCGAGACGGTCTTCATGCTGCTGCGGGAGGGCCCCGATGTGGAGGGCCTGCCCGACGATCTGCGGCCCTTGATCGAGTCCTGTATGCAGATGGACGCGGCGCGGCGGCCCAGCCCCGCCGATCTGCAGGCCCAGCTGGCCCCGCACCTCTTCGCCTCCGGCAGCGACGACAGCGGTACGGCGTCGGCCTGGCTGCCGACATCGGCCACGGCGATGATCGAGCAGCGGCGCGGGGGAGGGCGTACGGCGGCGCCCGTGGCGTCCGCACCCGCGCCTGCTCCGCCGCCCCCGCCGTCCCATCGCCCGCCGGGCGCGGACTGGGAGCCGGCGTGGCGCAGCGGCGCGGACCTGAGATCCCCGTCCCCCGCACCCTCCCTCTCCCGGTCGCCCGTCCAGGCTCCGGACGGGGGCGGTCCGGTGCGGCTGAGCGGTGCGAAGGTGCCGATCGGACCCGGGCCGCGCGCCGGCGACGTACGTGCCATGGCCGGCGCCGAGGCCGGTCCCGCGACCGGCTGGGTGCGCCCGCCCGCCGGACTGAACGGTACGGCCCCGGCCGCCGCCCCTCCCGTACCCGCGCCGGCACACGCCCCTGAGGCGGCCCCCGCCGGGCCGGACCGCTGGCGGCCCTGGCGGTTCCGGATGTCGAACGACGTGTGGGGCACCCCGGTTGTTGCCGGGGACCTGCTGTACGTGACGTCCTTCGAGGTGCACGCGCTGGACGTCGGCAACGGCCGGCGCCAGTTCAAGACCCGCGACGTGGCCTGGTCGATGGCGCTCGACGGCGGCCGCATCCACGGCTCCGACGGCCCTTCGCTGTACGCCCTGGACGCGCTGACCGGCGCCGAGCGGTGGCGGCTGCAGACGGACGCCTGGGTGTACTCCCTCAAGGCCGACCGGGGCACGGTCGTCACCGGCACGCGTGGCGGCGGCGTCCAGGCGTGGGAGGCGTCCACCGGCGAGAAGCTGTGGGAGACGAGCGGCGTACAGACCGACTTCGAGACGGCGGAGGCCGGGCCCGCGATCCACGACGGCACCGTGTACCTCTGGCAGGACGCCCGGCTGCGCGCCGTCGACGCCCGCACGGGCATCGAGCGCTGGTCGTACCCGATCGGCGACGCGGCCTCCTGCGGCGGGGTGCCCGTCCGGGTGACCCCGGCGCCGGACGGACATGTGTACATCGCCGCAGGCACCCGGGTCCTCGCCGCCGACATCGCGGCGGGGCGGGTGCGCTGGCACTTCGAGTCGCCCGCGGTCTTCCTCTCCCCGCCGGCCTTCGCACCGGGCCCCGCGGTCACGGGCGGCGGGGTGTACCTGGCCGACTACCTCGGCACGGTGTACGCGCTCGACGCGTCGACCGGCAAGGACCGCTGGCGCATTGCGACGGAGGCCCGCCAGTCGATCGAACCGGTGCTGGTGGCGGCGGGCAACGTCCACGTCGGCAGCGGCAACGCGCTCTACACGCTGGACGCGGTGACGGGCACCCCGAAGTGGCGCTTCGCCGCGGGCGGCGAGGTCGTCGGCGCACCGGTCGTGGCCGACGGCCGGGTCCACTTCGGCTCCGCCGACCATGTGCTGTACACGCTGGACGCGGCGGGCGGTCAGCTGAGATGGAAGCTGGCGACGGGCGGTGAGATCACGGGTTCACCGGTGGCGCAGGGAGGCGTGGTGTACGCGTGCAGCAAGGACCGCTGCGTGTACGCGCTGGACGCGCTGAAGGGCACGGGTACGGGAAACAGGGCACGGGCGTAGGGGCGGCCACTCGACGGCCGCTTCCCGCCCGTTCGAGGGACGGAACCCTGCATCGGGGACGCGTCACGGCTGGGGAGGGCGCCGCGTGTCAGGGCCCTCGTCCTGCACGGGGTACGGCGCCGTGTCCTGGTCCCTCGGGTGCGTGTCCGGACCCGTGTACGGGTCCACCTCCGGCTCCGGCCATGGACTTGTCTGCACCGACGGCCCCGGCTCCTGCGTCGGCGGCCACGTGTCCGGATCCTCCGACCCCGGCGCCGCATACGGCTGGTTGCGGGCCCTGCGGCCGAGGCGGCTGCCACTGCCGTGCCGTCCCGACATCAGCAGCGCGCCCAGCAGGAGCAGCACCCCGCCGCCCGCCGCGTACGCCACTCCCAGCTGCAGCCCGGACCCGTCCGACGCCACCGTCAGGCTCCCGCGCACCTGCCCCTGCCGCACCATCCACAGCACGGTGAAGCCGAGCACGATCACGCCCGCGCAGGCGACCACCAGCCGCGATCGCAGTACCACGCCCACCAGCGCCACGGCGGCCGCGAACAGAAACGGCAGCCAGATCGACGCCAACGGGCCCGGCTGCGCGCCACTGATGCCGTTGAAGAGGTCCGCGACCCGGAAATGACGCCCGAGACGGCCGTCGTACCAGTCACGGAAGGGGCTCAGCACGACGGCCGCCGCTCCTGCGAGAGCGACGATCGAGCCGAGGATGTTGCGGATCATCTTCGGCCTCCTGCGGGTGTGCGGATCGGCGTCGCGGACCTGCACCGCTCTCGGCGTCGACGCTACGCCCGGCCGTTGGCCCTCGCCACCAGGGACGGACCGGGCTGGCACCTGTTCCTGCATGGGCCATGCGTTACGGTGACGCGCGGTCGATGGACAGCGACATGACAACAAATCAAGGGGGGCTGCATCGATGATGCGGCAGCATCTGAAACTTTCGGCGGTTCTGGTCGTGGTGGTGCTCGCACTCACCGGATTCTCGACGTCGAGCCACGGCGGCAAGAGCCGGGGCAGCAGGAGCCACGGTTCGGGCAGCAGCGGAGGCGGCTGCTCCAACTCCAAGAAGAGCAACGGCAGCTACCACCACAACGACTACGACGACGACGACATCTACGACGACTCGTCGAGCAGCTCGTCCGGCAGCTCGAGCTATGAGACCGAGACCCCCGGCGCCACGGCCACGGACGCGCCCACGACGACCGTGGTCCGCTGCGCCCAGCCCCGCAGGGGCAAGCGGCGGGCTGTGACCTCCTCCACCGTCCGGGTCAGCTCGAGCGAGCTCGGCACGCACACGTACAAGGTCGATGTCGCCTTCCTCGACGCGCGCGGCAACACCGTCGACACCGGCGAGGCGAACGTGGAGCTGACGGGCGCCGACAGCGCGACCGTCTCCGTGCGGATGGACAGCCCGGGCAAGGTGTCCCGGGTGAAGAAGTGCCGGGCCGAGGCCGAACTCAGCTACTGACCGCAGCGGACGGGGGCTCCGGCTCACCGCAGCGGGGAGTTCCGGCCTCGCCTCACCGCAGCCGGAACTCCCCGCTGCCCCGCCCCTTGAACAGCTCCCCCTGCCGCTCCACCGGCAGGTTCCCGAGCGCGATCAGCTGCGGGGCATGGGCCAGCGCCTGTGTCCTCGCGGCCTCCTTCGCGGACCACACCGCCCGTACCGTCCCCTGCACCGCCTCCGTCGGATACGACGCGATCACGCCTGCCGCCCGCACCGCCGCCTCCACCGCGCCGCCGGGCGCCGTCACCTCGCTGACCAGCCCGGTCTCGTACGCACGGTGGGCCGTCACCCGTTCGGCCGTACCCATCAGGGACATCCGGGCCACCTCCCCGAACGGCATCCGCTGCGCCATGTGGATGGCCTCGTACGCGCTGACCATGCCGTACGTCGTATGCGGGTCGAAGAAGGTCGCCTCCTCGGATGCGACGACGAACTCCGCCTCGCCCAGCAGATAGAACGCCCCGCCGCACGCCATCCCCTCCACGGCGGCGATCACCGGCTTCCACAGGTCGTTCGCCTTCGGCCCGATCGCGATCAGCGGATCGTCGATCGTGTACGGGGACGAGGGCTGAGGCACCTCCACGTCCCGGTCGAGCCCCGTACAGAAGGCGCGCCCGCCCGCGCCGGTCACCACGACGGCCCGTACCTCGTCATCGAAGCGGAACGCCTGCCAGACACCGGCCAGTTCATCGGCTGTCGCCAGATCGATCGCGTTCAATTTCTCGGGCCGGTCGAGGGTGACGACCGCGACCCCGGTCTCCTTGTCGGTCTCCGTCCGCAGTGTCATCGTCGTCCCCTCATCGCATGCCTCTTGCCCCTCACCGCTCCAACTGCCAGCGGACCACGGTCAGCTCCGGACTCACCGGAGCGAAGACCGCCTTCACCGATGCCCCGATCCGCAACCTCGCCGGATCGACCGAGTTCAGCGGCGCTTCGGGCCCGCTGACCACATTGCCGACCAGCCGGATGTGCGGGGCGTCGGCCAGTTCGACGACAACGGCGTTGTACGGGGCCTGTGCGGCGTACGCGGGCAGCAGCGGCGGATGCGGGACCACGTACGACCAGATGCGCCCGCGCCCGCTCATCGCCCGCCACTCGCTCTCGAACGACCGGCAGTGCGGGCAGCAGGGCCGGGGCGGGAAGCGGAGCCTGCCGCAGTCGGGGGCGGCGCACGCCTGGACGCGGAGTTCACCCCGGGCGGCGTACTCCCAGAAGGGCGCGCCGTCCTCGTCGACGACGGGCAGCAACAGCGATTCCATGTCAGCTCCTGAGCAGTACGGCGGAGGTGGGCACGCCCTCACCGGCGGTGACCAGGCAGGTGGCGGCGGACGGCACCTGGGCGGTGGAGGTGCCGCGCAGTTGTTTCACGCCCTCGTTGATGAGGTTGAAACCGTGCACGTACCCCTCGCTGAGTCCGCCGCCGCCCGTGTTGATGGGCAGCCGGCCACCGCTCTCCAGCGCCCCGCCCTCGGTGAACGCGGCGCCCTCGCCGCGACCGCAGAAGCCGTAGCCCTCCAGGGAGAGCGGGATGAGCGGGGTGAACGCGTCGTAGATCTGCGCGACATCGACATCGTCCGGACCGAAGTCGGCCTGCTTCCACAGCTGCCGGGCAGCCGTCCAGGCGGGTCCGGTGAGCGGGTCGTCGTTCCAGTAGTTGACCATCCCGTGGTGCTGGGCGGGCAGGCCCTGGGCGACGGAGTGGATGTAGACGGGCTGCTGCCGGCAGTCGCGGGCCCGCTCGGCGGAGACGATGACGCAGGCCAGCGCCCCGTCCGTCTCCAGACAGTTGTCGAAGAGGCAGAGCGGCTCGCTGATCCAGCGCGAGGTCATATACATGTCGCGGGTCAGCGGGCGTTCGTACATCACCGCGTCGGGGTTCTGGTTGGCGCGGTTGCGGCAGGCGAGCGCGACGTTGAAGAGGTGGTCGCGGGTGGCCCCGTACTCGTGCATGTACCGCCGTGCGAGCATCCCGATCTCGTCGGCCGGACGCAGCAGGCCGTACGGGCGGGTCCACTGGGCGGGGGTCGGCAGCTGAACGGCGGTGTTCTTCCAGGGCCGGGGCCCGGAGCCGCGCTTCCGTGACCGCCACGCGACCCCGACGCTCGCCTGTCCGGTGGCGACGGCGGCGGCGAGATGCGCGACCGTCGCGCACGAACCCCCGCCTCCGTAGCCGACCTTGGAGAAGAAGGTGACCTCGCCGGCCCCGATCGCCTTGGCGACCTCGACCTCGTCGGTCTCCTCCATCGTGTACGAGGCGAACGCGTCGACCTCCGACGCGGCGATGCCCGCGTCGTCCAGAGCCGCGACGATCGCCCGGCAGGCCAAGGTCTTCTCGGACTCGGGAAGTTGTTTCGCGAAGGCCGTCTGTCCGATACCGGCTATCGCCGTCACGTCCTTGAGCGTCGCCATCCGCCACCTCCGCGATCGTCATGACTGCTGACAGCCGCAGAGGCTACAGCTAATCTGACGGATAGTCAGCTAATGCGGTTCGGCGGGAGGGCATGCGATGCGCGGCGACGAGGAGCGGGGCAGCATCCCGGGGCTGGTACGGACGGCAGCGCGGCGGTACGGGGACCGGGAGGCGGTCATCGAGGGCCGCACCCGCATCTCGTACGCCGAACTGGGCGACCGCGTCGAGCGAGCCGCCGCCGCGTGCATGGCGTCGGGTGTGGAGCCGGGGGACCGGGTCGCGGTCTGGGCGCCGAACACCCTTGACTGGATCGTCTCGGCCCTCGGGGCGGTCACGGCCGGTGCGGTCCTGGTCCCGCTCAACACGCGCTTCAAGGGCACGGAGGCGGCTTACATCCTGCAGCGCAGCCGGGTGAAGCTGCTCTTCATCACCGGCACGTTCCTCGGCACGTCCTACGTGGCGTCGTTGCGCCGGGCGGAGGTGGAACTCCCGCACCTGGAGCGGGTGGTGGTGCTGGCGGACGCGGCCCCCGAGTCCTACGTCACCTGGAAGGACTTCCTGGCGACGGGCGAGCGGATCTCTCCGGCGGAGGTGTGGACGCGAGCGGACGCGATCGCCCCCTCCTCCCCCTCCGACATCATCTACACCTCGGGCACCACGGGCCGCCCCAAGGGCGCCGTGATCACCCACGCCCAGACCCTGCGCTGCTACGCGATCTGGAGCGAGCTGGCGGGCCTGCGCCAGGGCGACCGCTATCTGATCGTGAACCCGTTCTTCCACACCTTCGGCTACAAGGCCGGCATCATCGCGTGCCTGATGCGGGGCGCGACGATGGTCCCGCAGCCGGTGTTCAACGTGGACACGGTCCTCGCGAACATCGCCGCCGAACGCATCTCGGTCCTCCCGGGCCCGCCCACCCTCCACCAGTCCCTGCTGGACCACCCGGCGCGGGCGACGCACGACCTCTCGGCCCTGCGCCTGGTGGTGACGGGTGCGGCGGTCGTCCCCCTCCAACTGGTGGAACGCCTGCGCACGGAGCTGGGCATCGCGACGGTCCTCACGGCATACGGCCTCTCCGAGGCGAGCGGCATCGTCACGATGTGCCGCCGCGGCGACCGTCCCGACGTGATCTCCTCCACCTCCGGCCGCGCGATCCCCGGCACGGAGGTCCGCGTCCTGGCGGCCCCCGGTACTCCCGGCGAGGTCCTGGTCCGGGGCTTCAACGTGATGCAGGGCTACTTCGAGGACCCCGGCACCACAGCCACCACCATCACCCCCGACGGCTGGCTCCACACGGGCGACATCGGCATCCTCGACGAGGCGGGCAACCTGCGCATCACGGACCGGATCAAGGACATGTTCATCGTCGGCGGCTTCAACGCGTACCCCGCGGAGATCGAACAACTCCTGGGCCTGCACCCGGATGTGGCCGACGTGGCGGTGATCGGCATCCCGGACCCCAGGCTGGGCGAGGTCGGCAAGGCATACGCGGTCCGCCGCCCGGGCGCGACACTCACGGCCGACGACCTGATCGCCTGGTCGAGGCGGGAGATGGCGAACTACAAGGTCCCCAGGACGGTGGAGTTCGTGGACGAACTGCCGCGCAACGCGAGCGGCAAGGTGGTGAAGGGGGAACTGCGGGGGCGGGGGTAGGGGCGCCCGGCCGGTCAGACGTTCTCGGCCACTGCCCGGGGGTGGCCGACGGCGAGCAGTCGGATGTCCCGGGGCGGTGGGCTGTGCGCGGACATGCAGCGGCCGCGACGGCTCCCCCTCCGCGCCGCCGCGGCCGTCCCCCGTCCCCGTCGGGCAAGGTCTCTAGGCCTTCTCGGAGCCCGCGTGGTTCTCCTGCGGCTTGAGAAGGTCCTTCGGAGTACCACCAGCGTGGTTCTCCAGGGTGGCGACGTCCTCGGCCACGCTGCCCGCGTGGTTCTCCAGCGGGGTGACTGTGCTGTCACCTGCGCTCGGGCTCCCGGCGTGGTTCTCCTGCGTGGTGGCGTCACCGGTCTTGGGCTCAAGTGCGTCGCTCATGCCTGTCAACTCCCAGAGGTATAGCGTGCTCGGTCGGCAATGCCCGTCCGGCGACTCCCCCGTGGGTCGCCGGACGGGCGTGTCAGGGCCGTTCACCCTAGCGGTGTGGTTCCCCGTACAACCCGCCTGCCCCCCGACGCGACGGATCGATAGACATAAGACTGACGAGTGGCGATAAACAATCGATGAACGCCGTCAACGTTCGGCAGGCGATGATGCTTCAAGCGGCGGCTACGGGAGTGAGGAGCTCGCGGACTTCGTCTGCCTCCACAGCACCGGTTTGCTCGTAGATGGACAGCGCCTCGTGCCAGCATGCACGCGCCCGATCGATTTGGCCGAGGTGTTGGAGGGCCCGGCCCAGCGTGGTCAGGACGTTGCCACGCATCCATTCTCCCCCGATGACACGGAGAGCAAGGGCCTGCTCCGCGTGCTGCGCTGCTGGTGCCGGGCGCTGGGCCGCCAGGTGTGCCTCGGCGATGCGGAAATGGGTGGAACCTTCCCAGAGGCGTTGGCGGTTGCCTCGGAACACGCGCAATGCCTCCCCCAGTTGCTCAAGTGCTTCGGCGGATCGTCCGGCTCGGGTGAGCGCGATTCCCAGCGCGAAACGGCCGTTGGCGGTGCGGAGGCTCAGTCCCATGCCGTCAAAAATTGCTGTGCCCTGTTGGGCGAGCTCAACGGCGCTTGTCGTGCGGCCCATGTCGACGTGAATCCGGGAGAGGTTGCACAACGCAGATGCCTCGCCCACCAGGTTTTCGTCTGCGCGGTAGTTGTCGATCGCCTCTTGCAGGAACTTCTCACCGTCCGTGTGTCGACCCTGGTAGAAGGCGATGATGCCGCGGTCGTTCGGGGCCCAACAGGCGGGGATCGGGTCGCCGGAGTCCCGGGCGAGCGCCATCGCATGCATGGCTTCCTCGTCGGCCAGGGCGAACCGGCCAGAGACGAGATGGACCGTCGACAACGAGGCTCGGGCTCGCGCTTCGGAGCGGGCGTCATCTGCCGCGCGTGCTGCGTCGCGCAGAGCTGTGCCGGTTGTCTCGTACTGCCGTGAGTTCGCGCCTGACTCAGCCAGGTCCTTTGCCGCGCAAAGCAGGTCTACGGCACGCCGTAGCATGCCGTTCGAGGCGCTCTGATGGGCGCACGCAAGCAGTGCATCGGCCTCGTTGTGGAGCCAGTCCACGGCTGCGTGCCCGTCGGTGAATTCGAGGCCCGGGCGGTCAGGAACCACCAGATGGACGACCGCCCGATCCCCAGGCCGCTCCAGCGCATACACCCCCGCCGCCGTGGCCAGGTAGAAGTCCAGCAGTCGCGACAGCGCCAACTCCCGTTCCACTGGGGGCTGTTCGTCCCGTTCCGCGCATGCACGCGCGTAGAGCCGTACCAGGTCGTGGTACCGGTACCGCCCCGGCGCCGCCGACTCCAGCAGGCTCGTGTCGACCAAGGACTCCAGCAGGTCCTCC
The DNA here is from genome assembly GCF_044453545.1 of Streptomyces sp. NPDC051664. NCBI lineage: Bacteria > Bacillati > Actinomycetota > Actinomycetes > Kitasatosporales > Streptomycetaceae > Streptomyces > Streptomyces sp. NPDC051664. The sequence continues at coordinate 21,477 of NZ_JBITCU010000007.1, forward strand.
GCCGCATGCACCTCCAGGTTCAGCAGCGCCGCCGCTGCCGCCAGGGAGATGTCCGGGCCGTCCGCCAGGCCCAGCAGGCGGAACGCGCGGGCCTGGGCCGGCTCCAGCTGGCCGTAGCCGAGTTCGAACGTGGCCTTCACCGCCAGGTCGCCCGCCTGGAGTTCGTCCAGGCGGCGGCGCTCGTCGGCGAGCTTCACCGCCAGGACCGAGACCGTCCAGGTGCGGCGGGCGGCCAGGCGGGAGGCGGCGATGCGGATGGCGAGGGGGAGGAAGCCGCACGCGGCGACCACGTCCAGGGCTGCTTCGCGCTCCGAGTTGACCCGTTCCTCGCCGACGATCCGGGTGAAGAGCTGGAGTGCCTCCTCGGGGGACATCACGTCGAGGTCCACCAGGTGCGCGCCCGCCAGGTCGACCATGCGGACGCGGCTCGTGACCAGGGCCGCACAGCCTGCCGTGCCGGGGAGCAACGGACGGATCTGGGCCGCGTCGTGGGCGTTGTCCAGGAGGACCAGGATGCGGCGGCCGTCGAGCGTGGAGCGGTACAGTGCCGCCCGTTCGTCGAGGGAGTCGGGGATCGCCGAGTCGGCGGTGCCCAGAGCACGCAGGAAGGACCCCAACACCGTTTCGGGCTCCGCCGCCCGTGCGCCCGCGCCCTGCAGGTCCACGTACAGCTGGCCGTCCGGGAAGTGCGGGCGGGCCTGGTGCGCGACGTGCACGGCCAGCGTCGTCTTGCCCACGCCGCCGATGCCCGCCAGCGCCGAGACCGCCATGACCGAGCCCTCGGCCGTCGCCAGCCGGTTGCCCAGTTCGCGTACGAAGGAGGCGCGGCCGGTGAAGTCCGGGACCGTGGCCGGGAGCTGGGCCGGGCGGACGGCTGCGGGTGCGGGCGCCGTCTCGTCGGCCGGGTGGGCCAGTTCCTCGTCGGCCTGCAGGATCCGCTGCTGGAGCTGCGAAAGCTCCGGGCGCGGGTCCACGCCGAGTTCGTCGGCGAGCAGCCGGCGCGTGTCGGCGTACACGGCGAGCGCTTCCGCCTGACGGCCGCTGCGGTACAGGGCGATCATCAGCAGTTCGCGCAGCCGCTCCCGCAGCGGGTGCGCCGCGGTGAGCGCGGTCAGTTCGGAGACGGCCTCCGCGTGGCAGCCGAGTTCCAGGTCGAGGTCGAGCCGGGTCTCGGTGAGCTGGAGCCGCCACTCCTCCAGCCGGGTGCGCTGGTTCTCGGCGTACGGCCCCGGGACGGAGGCCAGCGTTTCGCCGTCCCACAGCGCCAGCGCCTCGTTGATCAGGGCGCGGGCCCGGGCCCGGTCGCCGCCGGCCCGCGCCTTCTCCGCGTCCGCGGCCAGCTCCTGCGCCGCCGTGAAGTCGAGCGCGTCGGGCCGGGTCCGTATCGCGTAGCCGCCGGCATTGCTGATCAGCGTGTCCGGGTCGAGGATCTTGCGCAGCCGGGAAGCGTATGTCCGTACGGCGGCGAGCGCCTGGGACGGCGGCTCCTCACCCCAGATGGCGTCGATGAGTTCGGCGGCGGTGGCCGTGCGGCCGTCGCGCAGGAGCAGGGCGGTCAACAGGGCTCGCTGCTGCGGTGAGCCGGAGGGCAGCGGTTCGCCGCCCCGCCAGGCGCGTACGGGGCCGAGTACGGCGAAGCGGAGGTCGGTGCCGGCCGTCTGCTGCTGCGGAGCCCGCTGCTCCGGAACACGCACGCGTGGCCCGTGGTCACGGTCCATTGATGCCCCCTGTCCTGCTCGCCCCGCCAGTACTGCCGGTCACGCTGGTCCCGCCGGCGCTTCTGCTCGGAATGCCCGCTGGTGCACCCATGTGCGCCGGGTGGATCCGGATTACGCCCTACCGTTGCTATCGCGCTCAACAGTCTGCCTTGTCATGGGCGGACACGTCAGCAGCGGGTGACTCTCTGCACAAGCCCTCGACAACGATCCGGAACGGGGCGCCGGTCAAGGTGGCTGACGGTTCGTCAGATCAGCGCTACCGTGGTATGCATGGAGACCTTCCCGAAGATCATCTCGGTGGACGACCACACGGTGGAGCCCGCTCATGTCTGGCGGGACCGGCTCCCGTCCAAGTACCTCGACCGCGGCCCGCGCATCGTCCGTGCCCCGCTGAAGGAAATGACCTTCATGGGCGGCAAGTTCGCACCGGTCATGGGTGCAAAGGGCGACGACGGCCCGATCGGTGACTGGTGGGTGTACGAGGATCTGCACCGGCCACTCACCCGGCTCGACACCTCGGTCGGCTACGACAGGGACGAGATCAAGCTCGAAATCATCACGTACGAGCAGATGCGTCCAGGCTCGTTCTCGGTGCCGGACCGGCTCGCCGACATGGACATCAACCATGTCCAGTCCGCGCTCTGCTTCCCGACCTTCCCGCGGTTCTGCGGCCAGACGTTCACCGAGGCGAAGGACCGCGAACTCGGACTGCTCGGGGTGCGCGCGTACAACGACTGGATGGTCGAGGAGTGGTGCGGCCCCGAGGCGCGGGGCCGGCTGATCCCGCTCACCCTCGTCCCGCTGTGGGACGCGCAGCTTGCCGCCGACGAGGTCCGGCGGAATGCCGCGCGCGGGGTGCGCGCCGTCGCGTTCTCCGAGATACCCCCACATCTCGGCCTTCCGTCGATACATACGGACGAGTGGGATCCGTTCCTGCGGGCCTGCGACGAGACAGGCACCGTGATCGCGATGCACATCGGCTCCTCCTCGAAGATGCCGTCCACCTCGGCCGATGCCCCGCCCGCGGTCGGTTCCACGATCACCTTCGCCAATTGCTGCTTCTCGATGGTCGACTGGCTGATGAGCGGCAAGTTCGAACGTTTCCCGAACCTCCGGATCATGTACGCGGAGGGCCAGATCGGCTGGATCCCGTACATCCTGGAACGCGCCGACGTGGTCTGGGAGGAGAACAGGGCCTGGGGCGGGGTCGCGGACAAGGTGCACCGGCCGCCGTCGGAACTGTTCAGCGAGCATGTGTACGGGTGCTTCTTCGACGACGCCTTCGGGCTGAAGAACCTGGACGCGATCGGCGTCGGGAACGTGCTGTACGAGACGGACTACCCGCACTCGGACTCGACCTGGCCGAAGTCCCGCGAGGTCGGCGAGGCGCAGATGGGTCACCTCGACCCGGACGTGGTGGACCGGATCGTGCGCCGCAACGCGATCGACCTTCTGGGACTCACGGCCGACGGGCTGTGGGCGGGGCCCGGGGCGTAGCGCACAGAGACTCCGCCGGCGGGTGGTACGGCACGGGGCCCACCGTCTCCGGCGGGCCCTGCGTGCCGTGTCAGGCCCTGGCCACCGGCTCCTGGAGCTCGGTCACCCACTTGTCCTTGTCCTCGGGGCACTCCAGATTGATCTCCCGGGTGTAGCCGAGCGACCGGTATCCGTTGGCGTCCAGCCAGCGGGCCAGCGTCTGTTCGGTGATCAGGACCCCGTCCATCGAACCGCGGTGGACGATGGTCGCCGCCTCGAACGTGGGCAGCTCCAGCACCGTGACACCGGTGTCACCGACCGGGCCGACCGGTACCGAAACCGTCACGCCGGCGTGCACGACGATCGTGCCGCTGTCGCCCGGTGCGTCCTCGTACCGTGCGATACCGGGACCGGTGGGCCTGATCCCGGCCGCCTCCAGCAGCGGGAACAACCGGTCGTACAGCGGCCCGATCACCGGTGTGATGTCCTGCGGCTGATAGCTCGCCGCCGTTCCGGTCAGTTCCGCCACGCGTACGGCCGGAACGTTCTTGACCACAACCTCGTCAGCGGGCATGTGCCCCTCGCTCTCGATCGACCGGAGCCTCGCCTCGACCTGCGCCAGCCGCGCCGCCGCTGCCGCCATGGCAGCCTCCAGCTCCACCTGCCGCAGCCGCAGCATTCCGCGCAACTCCTCAGGGCCGACCTGGTCGTCGAGGACGGCCTGCACCTGCTGGAGCGTGAAGCCGAGATCCTTCAGCGCGATGATGCGGTTGAGGCGGGCGAGCTGGGCGGCACCGTAGAAGCGGTAGCCGGTGGCAGGGTCGGTACGGTCGGGAGGCAGGAGCCCGATGGCGTCGTAGTGACGCAGCATCCGGGCCGACACCCGTCCGTACCTGGCGAAGTCTCCGATGGTGAACATGATGTCTCCCAGTGCACGGCCTCACACGGTGTCAAGGTCAAGGCCCTCGTCCGTGGCGCCGGCACCGCGACGGGGCGGGGCGGCAAAAGGCAGGAGCCCCGTTCCCCGCCGAAGCGGAGGAGCGGGGCTCCTTGGGTACTGCAATGCCGGCCGCGATCGGCCGACCCGGGCAACTAGGCCGGGGTGACGTTCTCAGCCTGCGGGCCCTTCGGCCCCTGAGTGACGTCGAAGTTCACGACCTGGTTCTCCTCGAGGGAGCGGAACCCGGACGCGTTGATCGCGGAGTAGTGAACGAAGACATCCGGGCCGCCGCCGTCCTGGGCGATGAAGCCGAAGCCCTTTTCAGCGTTGAACCACTTGACGGTTCCGGTAGCCATAAGCCCTCCTTGGGCCAAAGGGTTGCCCTGCTCCAGAACCTGCAAAGAAGTCTGAAAACTACAAAAGCCTGCGGGTTACATGCTCCGCAGGCTCTGTACTGCAAGGGAAACCAAACTGCAACTTGGCGATGAGCCTAGCACGCAGCATGTGCGGAGGGGTAGAGGGAAAGATCACTTCACTCGGACGTTTGATAGCCGTGCCGATGAGCTGACGAAGATAGGGGGCCGGGGGTGCTCCGGAGGTGGTCGCGGAGCGGTCCGAGGCGGTAAGGAGAGCGGGATCGGGTGAGCCTCCGAGCCCCGGTGGCACCGGGCTCCCCGCGCGGGTCTAGCCTCGCGATGTGGACAATTCAACCGTCTCTCCCGCAGCAGGCGACGACCGTCGCAGCAGGCCGCGCGTCGGCCACATCCAGTTCCTGAACTGTCTCCCCCTCTACTGGGGCCTGGCACGGACCGGAACCCTGCTCGACCTGGAGCTGTCGAAGGACACCCCGGAGAAGCTCAGCGAGCAGCTGGTCCGCGGTGATCTCGACATCGGCCCCATCACCCTGGTCGAGTACCTGCGCAACGCCGATCAGCTCGTGGCCTTCCCCGACATCGCGGTCGGCTGCGACGGGCCCGTCATGTCATGCGTGATCGTCTCCCAGCGGCCGCTGGAGGAGCTCGACGGTGCCCGGGTGGCGCTCGGCTCCACCTCGCGCACCTCGGTACGCCTCGCTCAGCTGCTGCTCGCCGAGCGTTACGAGGTGTCGCCGGACTACTACACCTGCCCGCCCGACCTCGGCCTGATGATGCAGGATGCGGACGCCGCCGTGCTCATCGGCGACGCCGCGCTGCGCGCCTCGCTGCACGACGCGCCGCGGCTCGGCCTGCAGGTCCACGACCTCGGGCAGATGTGGAAGGAGTGGACGGGGCTGCCGTTCGTCTTCGCTGTCTGGGCGGCCCGCAAGGACTACCTGGCCGCCCACCCGGCCATGGTGAACGAGGTCCACCGGGCGTTCCTCGCCTCGCGTGACCTGTCCCTGGAAGAGGTCACCAAGGTCTCGGAGACCGCGGCGCGGTGGGAGGTCTTCGACGCGGAACTGCTGGAGCGGTACTTCACGACGCTGGACTTCCGCTTCGGTGCGGCCCAGCTGGAGGGTGTACGGGAGTTCGCGCGCCGGACGGGACCGACGACCGGCTTCCCGGCGGATGTGGACGTCGAGCTGCTCGACCACTGATCCGTGCGCACGGGAAAGGGCCGGGCAATGGGTGAATCCTGAACCTTCTTCGGCCCTTCCCGCCCGCCCAGCCGCGCCGGCGTTATTTATAGCCCGGTATTTATTGCCCGGTCCGGGGGATTCCCTCCCGGGGATTCCCTTCCGGCGAATGCCGCGAATGCCGCGACCGGCCACCCCGCACGCCGTATCCGAAAAGCGAATGGCGTCCGGGGTGAGTCCCGGTTGAGTGCAGGAATCGTTCGGGTGAACGACACATTCGCGCCTTTTGCTGTGTCGAAAACCGCTGTTCGTTCCCATAGGGGCGAAATCGGCGGATGGTTTCTCTGTGACCGCATGACCTTCGCCCCCTAGGCTTCGGTCGGAGGTCCGGCCGGTCCACAGGGGGAGTCCATATGCAGCCGCTGGAAGCCGGCGAGCCGCTCACCATCGGCGCCTACCGTTTGCTCGGCAGGCTCGGTGCGGGCGGCATGGGCCGGGTCTATCTGGGGCGCAGCGCGGGGGGACGCACCGTCGCGGTCAAGGTCGTCCATCCGCACTTCGCGCTCGACGAGCAGTTCCGGGCCCGGTTCCGCCTCGAGGTGGACGCGGCGCGGCGGGTCGGGGCGCAGTGGACGGCGCCCGTCCTGGACGCCGATCCGGACGCGCCCGTGCCGTGGGTGGCCACCGGCTATGTCGCCGGGCCGCCGCTGTCGGGGGCGGTCACCGAGCACGGGCCGCTGCCCGAACAGTCGGTACGGACCCTGGGCGCCGGACTCGCGGAGGCGCTGGCAGCCGTGCACGGGCAGGGACTCATCCACCGTGATGTGAAGCCGTCCAACGTGCTGCTCGCCCTGGACGGCCCCCGCCTGATCGACTTCGGTATCGCCCGCGCCATCGACGCCACCGCCTCGCTCACCTCCACCGGCGTCTCGGTCGGCTCGCCCGGCTACATGGCACCGGAGCAGATCCGGGGCCTGGACATCTCGGGCGCGGCCGACATGTTCTCGCTCGGCGCGGTGCTCGCGTACGCGGCGACGGGCCTCGCCCCGTTCCTCGGCGACTCCTCGGCGGTGCTCCTCTACAAGGTGGTGCACGAGGAACCGGAACTGGGCGAGATCGAGGGTGAGCTGCGGGAGGTGATCGCCGCGTGTCTGGCGAAGGACCCGGCGCTCCGGCCCACCCCTTCGGAGCTGGCCCGGCGGCTGGCTCCGGACGGGGCGGCCGCGCGGGTGGCGGCGGGCTGGCTGCCCGGCACCCTGGTGCGTGACCTCAGCCGGGCCGCGGTGGCGCTGCTGGACCTGGAGCCGCAGGACGCGCCCGTGCAGTCGGGGCCGGTGCCGTTCAGCAATGCGTTCCTCGACGGCCAGGTCGACGGGACACCGGGTGGCAACGAGGCGCAGGCCGTGGGCCGGGCCGGCGGTGCGCTCGGGGTGTTCGGGCCGCCGATCGAACCGGCCTTCCCTCCTCGGACGCATCAGCCGGCCGGGGCCGTCGGGGACAACTCGACCGGGCTGCCCGGCCCCCGTACCCCCGATCCCCGCTTCTCCCTCACCGTCGGCGCCGACTCCGGGCCCGCCCGCCCCGGCCGGAACCGCGGCCGCAGGCTCAGTTGCACCGTCGCCCTCGCGGTGGCGGGCGCGCTCGCCGCCGTGACCGTGGGCAGTGCCTTCCTCTTCGATCTGCTGCCGGGCAGCGGTGGCGGCGCCGGGGAGAACGACGGTGTGGCCAAGCCCCCGCCCAGCACGTCCGCCACCCGTCCGTCGACCCCGACGGACGAGGGCGGCGCCCACCAGGTCGCCGCACTGCCGAAGGCGTTCGTCGGCACCTGGAAGGGGCCGCTGACCGAGAAGACCACCGGACAACCGCACGGCACCCTCACCGCCGTGTTCACCGAGGGGAAGAAGGGCACGGACGTCGTCCGCATGAACACCACGGTCTCCACCCTCGGAGTGACCGTCAGCTGCAACAGCATCGCCCGGCTCTCCTCGGGCACCGCCAAGGAACTGACACTCCGGGAGCGCACCGATCCGGACCGCCCCAACACCGCAGGGCTGTGCACGAGCACCACCACCGATGTCGTGTTCACCATGGCCGGCGACGGCACACTGCGCTTCAGGTCCGAGGAGAGGGGCGCGGGCCTGCCGTACGGCACGCTCAGCCGGTCCGGCCGCTGACCCCGGCAGGGGCTGGCGTAGGCTGAACCGGTCCGTAGATCCGTTGAAAAACCGCCGAAAGGTGACAGCCCGGTGACCGAGAAGGCCGACCTCCAGCCCATCCTCGACCGAGCCGCCGAGGGCGGGCGGATCACTCCGGAGGAGGCACTCGACCTCTACCGGTCGGCGCCGCTGCACGCACTGGGTGCGGCCGCGGACGCCGTGCGCCGCCGCCGTTACGCCGGTACGGAGCACATCGCGACGTACATCATCGAGCGCAACATCAACTACACCAACGTGTGCGTCACGGCCTGCAAGTTCTGCGCCTTCTACGCCGCGCCGAAGGACACCGCCAAGGGCTGGTCCCGCGATCTCGACGACATCCTGCGCCGCTGCGCGGAGACCGTCGAACTCGGCGGCACGCAGATCATGTTCCAGGGCGGACACCACCCGGACTACGGAGTCGAGTACTACGAGGAGCACTTCTCCGCGATCAAGAAGGCGTTCCCGCAGCTGGTGATCCACTCGCTGGGCGCCTCCGAGGTCGAGCACATGGCGCGGATCTCCAAGGTCTCCGTCGAGGAGGCCATCCAGCGGATCCACACCGCCGGTCTCGACTCCTTCGCGGGAGCCGGCGCCGAGCTGCTGCCGGCCCGGCCGCGCAAGGCGATCGCCCCGCTCAAGGAGTCCGGCGAGCGCTGGCTGGAGATCATGGAGGCGGCGCACCGACTCGGTGTCGAGTCCACCTCCACCATGCTGATGGGCACCGGCGAGACCAACGCCGAGCGCATCGAGCACCTGCGGATGATCCGCGACGTACAGGACCGGACGGGTGGCTTCCGCGCGTTCATCCCGTACACGTACCAGCCGGAGAACAACCACTTGAAGGGCCGGACGCAGGCCACGCTCTTCGAGTACCTGCGGATGATCGCCATCGCCCGGCTCTTCCTCGACAACGTCGCGCACATCCAGGGCTCCTGGCTGACCACCGGCAAGGAGGTCGGTCAACTGTCGCTGCACTACGGCGCCGACGACCTCGGATCGATCATGCTGGAGGAGAACGTCGTCTCCTCGGCGGGTGCCAAGCACCGCTCCAACCGGCTGGAGATCATCGACCTGATCCGCAAGGCGGGCCGCGTCCCGGCGCAGCGCGCCACGACGTACGAGCACCTCGTCGTCCACGACGACCCGGCGAACGACCCGGTCGACGAGCGCGTCGTCTCGCACATCTCCTCCACCGCGATCGAGGGCGGCACCGCGCATCCGGAGCTGAAGCTCCTGAGCGCCAACTGAGGCCGCATTGCTGACCGTTCATGCCGCGCCGCTGGTTCTTCCGATCGGCGCGGCTGCCGTCCGGCAGGGCGCGGTGGCCGTGGACGGCGACCGGATCGTCGCCCTCGGCCCGTACGACGACGTCGTGGCCGCCCACCCGACGGCCCGCGTCCGCCGGTGGCCCGGCGTCATCACCCCCGGTCTGCGGCAGTGGCACGGCCTCTGGCTGCTCACCCGCTGCTACCACCCCGACCCGCGCGAGGCGGACGAGCTGGGCGACCGGCCGTTGTGGGGCGAGGAGTTCGAGCGGCTGGCCGCCGGTATGGACGCGACGCGGCGGGCGGGCAGCGTACGGCGCGGGCTGCAGCAGATGCTGCGGTACGGGACGACGCACCTCGCGGGCCGGTTCCACGACCCGGCGGTCCGCACCGCCGTCGCCCGCTCGGGTCTGACGGAGGTCCCGGCCGTCGGAGCCCCCGGCATCCTCGTCGGTGAACCCGGCCTGGACCCGTTCGCGGAGGGGCACGACCTGCCCGGCTCGGCGCACGGCCCGCTCACCGTCGGCGGCCGCGCCGACCTCGCGGTCTTCGACGTACCGGACGAGGCGGCGCTGTGCGCGGCGGGCGCGGGGACGTGTGTGGCCACCGTGCTGGGCGGCCGGTTGGTGTACCGGCGGCGGTGAGCGGGGCGGTGTGCCGACCGATGGCGGTCGAAGCCGACTTCCGGCGGGCCCGGGTGCCGACCGGCGCGAGGCGCCGTCGGCCGGGCTGCTTGAATGGGTGGGTGACCCGAGCATCCCTGGACAAGCAGCCGCACGAAGTCGCCTCGATGTTCGACGACGTGGCGGCGAACTACGACCTCACCAACGATGTGCTGTCGCTCGGCCAGGCCCGGCTGTGGCGCAAGGAGGTCGCGAAGGCGGTGCACGCCCGCCCGGCGGAGAAGGTCCTCGACCTGGCCGCGGGCACGGCGACGTCCTCGCTGCCGTTCGCCGCGACCGGTGCGTACGTCGTGCCGTGCGACTTCTCCGTCGGGATGCTCCAGGTGGGCAAGAAGCGGCACTCCTGGCTGCCGTTCACCGCGGGCGACGCCACGAAGCTGCCGTTCCGCGACGAGACGTTCGACGCGGTGACGATCTCCTTCGGGCTGCGCAACGTCCAGGACACGGATACGGCGCTGCGCGAGCTGTACCGGGTGACGAAGCCGGGCGGCCGGGTGGTGATCTGTGAGTTCTCGCAGCCGACCTGGGCGCCGTTCCGCACGGTCTACACCGAGTACCTGATGCGGGCACTGCCGCCGGTCGCGCGTGCCGTGTCGTCCAACCCCGACGCGTACGTCTATCTCGCCGAGTCCATCCGCGCCTGGCCCGACCAGTCCGGGCTCGCCCAGCTGCTGCAGAAGGCCGGCTGGTCGAAGGTGGCCTGGCGCAATCTCACCGGCGGTGTGGTGGCACTGCACCGGGGCGTACGCCCCTGACGCCTGCGGCGGCCGGACGCGGCGGTGGCGAGGCGGTCCGGAGGCGGCGCGGCCGCGATGAACCGGGATGATCCCCTTCACCGGACGGAAGTTGCCGGTTGGGTGAATGCGGGAACCGGTGGGCGGGAAGATGTGTCCGTTGATACGGCACGCGTTTTCTCCGTTCCCGTGTGTCACCGGTTCTCTGTGTTCCCGTCGCTGCGCCGGAGTCCGCCCATGCCGCCGTCCCACTGCCCGCACTGCGGAACCGCCGCGCCGGAAGGGGCGCGTTTCTGCATGAAATGCGGGCGAGAACAGCCGACCGCGGCAGGAGCGGCGGACCCGGTTCCTCCCGCGCTGCCGCCCATGGCCCCGCAGCCCGGCCACGCACCCCGACCGGCGCCGCCCGGTTACGCACCCCCGCCCGGTCACGCACCCGTCCGGCCGTCGCCCGCGGGGGAGTTCCTCGGCCGGGCGATGCGCGGCGACTGGGCGGGGTCGCTGAAGGCGGCCGCCTGGCCGACCGGGCTGATCCTGGCGCTCGCGGTGGCGCTGGCCATCCCCTCGTACGGTCAGGGCGACGAGATCGTCGTCGGCTGGAGCGACCGGCTGCGGATCGCACTCGCCATGCTGCTCCAGGCGTTCGGCGGCGGCTTCGAGCTCCGGGCGGCGGGGCCGGGCTCGCCGTACGGCTCCGGTTCCGACGGATCCGGAGGTTCCGACGCGTTCGGCGCCGGTTACGGGACCGCCGGACAGGCCGGCGCCACGCTCTCCCTCGTACCGCTCACCGTCACCGTGCTCTGGGTCGGTGCGCTGCTGCTCGCCTCCCGGGCGGCCCGCAGGCAGGGCGGCGGCATGGAGGCGGCGGTGCGGATCAGTGCCCTCGTCACCGGCGCGATCCTGGTCCTCGGGCTGTTCGCCCAGCCGGACATCGCCGGGGTCTCGGTCTCGTCCACCCCGCTGCTCGCGGCGCTCGGTGCGCTCGTGCTCTCGCTGCTCGTCACCGGCGGCGTCCTGCAACAGGACGCCGCGGCCCAGTGGCTGGCGCAGCACCCTGTCGCGCATGCCGTGGTCCGTGCGACGGGCACGGCGGTCCGGGCGCTCGGAGCGGTCATCGCGCTCTGCGCGCTGATCGGGTTCATCGCGTACGCCGACGTCGACGGGGTGGACGGCACGGCCATGCTGCTCGCACTGCCGGTGCTGCCCAACATCGGTCTGGCGGTGCTCGGGGTGAGCTGGGGCGCCCCGGTCGAGTACGACGTGCGCGGCGAGTTCGGCTGGTTCGGCTCCGGGATGGAGCACGGCGGCTTCGGGCTCACCGAGTTGGGCGACGCGGTGAACGGGTGGGCGGTGACCGGTGCGGTGCTGACCGGCGTCGTCTGCGCGCTGTACGCCGGTGTGTCGGCCGCCCGCCGCTCGGTGGACCGGCGCGAACAGGTCATCGCCGGTGGGCTGTTCCTCGTGCTGTATCTGCTGCTCACCGGGTTGAGCGGGGTGTCCGCGGAGCTCTCGGGCGATGTCGCCGGTGTGGGCGGTCAGGGCATGGCGGAGATCGCCCCGAGCATCCCGGACGCGCTGCTCTTCGGGCTGCTGTGGGTGGGGGGAGCGGTGCTGGTGGCGCCGCATCTGCTGCGGCTGGTGCGGCGGCCGGCCCGCCCGGTGGCACCGGCGCCGGCGTGGGGCCCCGGAACGCGGCCTCAGCCTCCCGCCTGGAACCCCGCGCCCCAGACGCCGCCCTCGACCGTTCCCACGGCCACTCCCCAGCCCACGCCGTACCCCCCGTACGATCCGCAGACCGTGCACCTCGGCCCCACGGCGGCAGCCACCGCAGCGGCCACCACCGCCCGTAGGCGCTCCGTCGTCGTCTGGAGCGTGACCCTCGTCGCGGCCGTCGTGCTGGGCGGTGGGCTCACCGCCGGAGTCCTGTTCCTGAGGAACGACGAGAGCGACAACCGGCAGCCGCCCGCGGCGGCCGCCGAGGACAACAAGCCCGCGACGTCCGGGAGCAGTGACAGCGCGCCCCCCGAAGCCGGCCCGACGCCGTCCCCGACCGCGTCCCCCGCCACATCCGCGACCACACCCCCCGCCGCGCCGACCGTCCCCGGCGGCTACCGCATGGTCTCCGACAGCGCCGGCTTCTCCTTCGCCGTTCCGGTCCGGTGGGACCGGGAGAGCGAGAAGAACCACCAGATCACGTACGCGGGTTCCACCGGCCGGGCCGAGCTGAAGGTCGGCGTCATCCGCAACGCCCCGTACACCTCGTACGAGAACTTCCAGAACCTGGAGCGGACCGCCGACGCCAACCAGAGGAACTACCGGCGGCTGCAGCTCGGTGCCAACACCTTCCAGGGACTCCAGGGCGCGATCTGGGAGTACACGTACGAGGACAGGCAGAGCGGCGAGACGATCCACGCGATCGACCAGAGCTACATCGCCGAGGACGGCACCGAGTACGCGATCTACACCACCGAGCGCGACCGCTACTGGTCGGACGCCCGGCAGATCTTCGACACCGCCCTGTCCACCTGGATGCTCAACGATCTCGACTGATCCGGCTCGTCACGCTTTCAGCGCCGGCCGGAGGCACCGCACCGCAGCTGTACGGAGGGGGCGGCAGGGGGGCATCGGGGAGCCCTTCGGAAGGTTGATCAGCGGGCCCCCATAGACTGCACGGGACATGTGCCGCGCGGCACGCGATTTCGAGTCTTCGGGAGATCCGACCGTGACCGAGCCCCTCTCCGAACACAGCGCGGATGTGATCGTCGTCGGGGCAGGCCCAGCCGGCTCCACGACCGCGTACTACCTCGCCAAGGCCGGACTCGACGTTCTCCTGCTGGAGAAGACCGCCTTCCCGCGCGAGAAGGTGTGCGGCGACGGCCTCACCCCGCGAGCCACCAAGCAGCTCGTCTCCATGGGCATCGACATCTCCGAAGAGGCCGGCTGGCTGCGCAACAAGGGGCTGCGCATCATCGGCGGCGGCGTCCGCCTCCAGCTGGACTGGCCGGACCTCGCCTCGTACCCGGACTACGGCCTGGTCCGCAAGCGCGACGACTTCGACGAGCAGCTGGCCCGCCAGGCACAGAAGGCGGGCGCGCGGCTGTACGAGCGCTGCAACGTCGGCGCCCCGATCGTCGACGGACGCACCGGCCACATCACCGGGGTGAACGCGAAGCTCGGCGAGGAGAAGACCCCGGTCACCTTTCACGCTCCGCTCGTCGTCGCCGCCGACGGCAACTCCACCCGGCTGTCGCTCGCGATGGGCCTGCACCGCCGCGAGGACCGCCCGATGGGCGTGGCGGTGCGTACGTACTTCACCTCGCCCCGGCACGACGACGACTACCTGGAGTCCTGGCTGGAACTGTGGGACCGGCGCGGCCCCCAGGACCGGCTGCTGCCCGGCTACGGCTGGATCTTCGGCATGGGCGACGGCACGTCCAACGTCGGCCTCGGCATCCTCAACTCGTCGTCTGCGTTCAAGGAGCTGGACTGGCGCGAGGTCCTCAAGGCGTGGTGCGCCTCGATGCCCGCCGACTGGGGCTACACCGAGGAGAACATGACGGGCCCGATCCGCGGCGCCGCGCTCCCGATGGCCTTCAACCGCCAGCCGCACTACACCAAGGGGCTGCTGCTCGTCGGTGACGCGGGCGGCATGGTCAACCCGTTCAACGGCGAAGGCATCGCATACGCCATGGAGTCGGGTCAGATCGCCGCGGACGTCATCGTCCAGGCGCACGCCCGCGCGACCCCGGCCCAGCGCGAACTGGCGCTGCACAACTACCCGAAGGTTCTCAAGGAGACCTACGGCGGCTACTACACGATGGGCCGGGCCTTCGTGAAGCTGATCGGCAACCCGAAGGTCATGAAGATCGCCACGCAGCGCGGTCTGACGCACCCGCTGCTGATGAAGTTCACTCTGAAGATGCTGGCCAACCTCACCGACCCGACGGGCGGCGACGCGATGGACCGCATCATCAACGGCCTGGCGAAGGTGGCCCCGCGCTCCTGAAGCCGGGATGACGGCCCACGTCCTCCAGGGCGTGGGCCGCGACGATCTCGTCGCCGACGGCGCACCGCCGCTCGCCGGAATGAACCTGGCGTCCATGGAGGGGGCCGACGAGGCGGCCCGGCACGCGGTCAACGCTCTGCTCGACGCCGACGACTCGACCGCTGCGCGCTGCACGACCTCGGGGCATTACCGGCCACCCGAGCTGGAGCCCCTCAAGCGCATCGACGAGGTGCGCTTCGGGCTGGGGCTTCCGAACACCTTCGACCTGGGGTGAGTACGGGGTCGACAGGGGCGGTCCGTACGGCTGAGGGCCGTCACTCCCGAGCGGGGAGTGACGGCCCTCAGCCGGATCACATGCGCTTGTGAATCCGGGAACTCGAGGAACTCGGAGAACGCGAGGAACTCAGAGAACGCGGACCGCGCCCGACGGCGGGTCGTAGTCCAGGGAGCGGAGCACCACACCGGTGCTCGGGTTCTGCGCGCCGACGAACTGGCCGCCGCCCACATAGACACCGACGTGGTACGCGGAGCCCGCGCCGCCCCAGTACAGGATGTCGCCCGGCTGGAGGTTGCTCAGGGAGACCTGGGTGCCGGCGGTCGACTGGGCCTGCGAGACGCGCGGCAGGTCGACGCCCACCGAACGGAACGCGGCCTGGACCAGGCCGGAGCAGTCCCAGGAGTTGGGGCCGGTTCCGCCGGACACGTACGCGTCGCCGACCTGCGCCTTGACGAACGAGATCACGGACGCGGCGGAGCCGGTGGCGCTCGACGAGGAGGCGACGGAGGCGGAGCCGGAGGTGGCGCTGAGCGTCGTACGGGCCTCGGAGCGGGAGGCGCGCAGGGCGGCCTCGGCCTTGGCCTTGGCGGCCGCCTCCGCCTTCTTCTTGGCCTCCGCCTTGCGCACGGCCTCGGCCTTGGCCGTCTTGGCGGCCTTGGCGGCGGTGGTGGCGGCGGCGTCCTCGTGGGCCTGCGTCTCCAGGTCCAGGGCGACCTGCTGCGTGGCTTGGGCGGATGCGGCGACGGCGGTGGAGAGCCCGGTGGTGAGGGTGGGCATCTCGATGGTCTGGGTCACCGGCTCGGCCTGGGCCGGACCGGCCGCCGCGGCGACCGCGATGGTGCTGAGGACGCCACCGGCAACTCCGGCTCGCAACGCCGTCTTCGAGGCGTTTCGGCGGGGCTTCCGGTGGCTGGGTATGTGAGCGGTGTGGGACATGAGTACTAGCGCTATCAGGGCCTCAGGGGTCCCTTCAAGAAACGTGTGTTGCGACACAGTTACGTACGGAATCTTTGAATCCGCTTTCTGGCGGCCCTTATTGACGCCGTAACGGGCAAAACGGGCAGAGGTGATCACTGCTGTGATCACGGCCTTTCGGGAATTCGCCCGAATTGCCCGCCACTTACCATCCGTTCACACCAATGGCCAAGCCCGCTTTTGTTGAAGGTCGAGTGGAGTGACGCAGGTCACAGCATGACTGTTACGTGGTGGGCATACGAGCGGCCGGCACGCCCGGCGTCGGCGGCGGCGTCGGGCGGGTGGCCTTTCGCCGGGAAGATCGCGAATGTGCGCACGCGTCCACTTCGCTCCCTGTGAGCCCCTCGCGCGGGTGAGTTCAGACCGGGACGGATCCTCATATCACTCCCCGTCGCCCATTGCCAATTTGCATGTCGAGGCGTCTGATTGTTAGTGGAACATCGCTTTGACCAGCGGTAACAACATCAGATGTCACGTCTCGTGATCGCCCGGCCGCTTTGCGTACGAAGATCACCTCTCATCCGGCTTCATGATCCTTCGCCTGGTGGTGGAGATCACAAAGCCGGTGTAGCACCCCGTGTCGCAGATCACAGGACGGCAGGCATAGGATGCGGGGCAGTCGGGCTTGTGAACTGCCTCACATGTGCACGATCTTGGTGAGGTGGCGAGCCGGTCGCCCGATGCGGTCCAACGGTCAAGGACGACTGGAAGGAGCGAGGAGCGTGAATGCCTACGCGCCAATCCTCGTGCTCGGCGCCCTCGGGGCAGGGTTTGCGATCTTCTCCGTGGTCATGGCCACGCTTATCGGCCCGAAGCGATACAACCGAGCAAAGCTCGAAGCGTACGAGTGCGGTATTGAACCCACCCCCACTCCAGCCGGAGGCGGCCGCTTCCCCATCAAGTACTACCTGACGGCGATGCTCTTCATCGTCTTCGACATCGAGATCGTCTTCCTCTATCCCTGGGCGGTCACCTTCGACGCCCTGGGGATCTTCGGGCTCGTCGAGATGCTGCTCTTCGTGCTCACCGTCTTCGTCGCCTATGCATATGTATGGCGTCGCGGCGGCCTGGAATGGGACTGAGGGGCTGAGGGGCACACCATGGGACTCGAAGAGAAGCTGCCCAGCGGCTTCGTGTTGACCACTGTCGAGCAGGCCGCCGGCTGGGTGCGGAAGTCCTCCGTATTCCCGGCCACCTTCGGCCTCGCCTGCTGCGCCATCGAGATGATGACGACCGGAGCCGGGCGATACGACCTGGCCCGTTTCGGGATGGAGGTCTTCCGCGGATCACCGCGGCAGGCGGATCTGATGATCGTGGCAGGGCGGGTCAGCCAGAAAATGGCGCCCGTCCTGAGGCAGGTCTATGACCAGATGCCGAATCCCAAGTGGGTCATCTCCATGGGGGTTTGCGCATCATCGGGTGGAATGTTCAACAATTATGCCATTGTGCAGGGTGTTGATCACATTGTCCCGGTCGATATCTATTTGCCGGGCTGCCCGCCGCGTCCCGAGATGCTGATGGACGCCATTCTCAAGCTCCACCAGAAGATCCAGAGCTCCAAGCTCGGGGTCAACGCGGAGGAGGCCGCCCGCGAGGCGGAGGACGCGGCACTCAAGGCGCTTCCCCTGATCGAGATGAAGGGGCTGCTGCGGTGAGCGACGAGCAGAACAGCAACGGCGTACCCGCGCCGCGCGACGAGACCGGCGAGGTCATCGGCGTACGGAAGGGCATGTTCGGCGCCAACAACGGCGGTGACACCTCCGGCTACGGCGGCCTCGTCCGCACGGTGACGCTGCCGGGCGCCACGCCCCGGCCGTACGGCGGCTGGTTCGACGAGGTGGCCGACGAACTCGAAGGGGCCCTGGAGGAACAGGACCTGCTTCCCGAGAACGCCATCGAGAAGACCGTCGTCGACCGCGGCGAACTCACCTTCCACATCGCCCGCGAGCACTTGCCCACCGTGGCTCGAACCCTGCGTGACGACCCGGCCCTGAGATTCGAGCTCTGTACGGGGGTGAGCGGTGTCCACTTCCTGGGCGACAAGGGCCGTGAGCTGCACGCCGTCTACCACCTGCGGTCGATCACTCACGGCCGGCTGATCCGGCTGGAGGTCTCGGCCCCGGACAGCGACCCGCACATCCCGTCGCTCGTCGCGGTCTATCCGACCAACGACTGGCACGAGCGTGAGACCTACGACTTCTTCGGGCTCATCTTCGACGGGCACCCGGCCCTCACCCGGATCATGATGCCGGACGACTGGCAGGGCTTCCCTCAGCGCAAGGACTACCCGCTCGGTGGCATCGCCGTCGAGTACAAGGGCGCCCAGATCCCGGCTCCGGACCAGCGGAGGTCGTACTCCTGATGTCTACTCCACACGCAACGCCGCGAGCCACGACCGAGGGGACTGTATATACAGTCACCGGCGGCGACTGGGACGAGGTCGTCGAGTCGGCGGTCAGGTCCGACGACGAGCGCATCATCGTCAACATGGGCCCCCAGCACCCGTCCACGCACGGCGTGCTGCGGCTGATCCTGGAGATCGACGGCGAGACCGTCACCGAGGCCCGCTGCGGCATCGGCTACCTCCACACCGGCATCGAGAAGAACCTCGAATACCGGAACTGGACCCAGGGCACCACGTTCGTCACGCGCATGGATTACCTGACGCCGTTCTTCAACGAGACGGCGTACTGCCTGGGCGTCGAGAAACTGCTCGGCATCGAGGACCAGATCCCCGACCGGGCGAGCGTCCTGCGCGTCCTGTTGATGGAGCTCAACCGGATCTCCTCGCACCTGGTGTGCATCGCCACCGGCGGCATGGAGCTCGGCGCCACCACGATCATGATCTACGGGTTCCGTGATCGTGAACTGGTTCTCGATCTCTTCGAGCTGATCACCGGGCTCCGGATGAACCACGCGTTCGTCCGGCCCGGCGGGCTCGCCCAGGACCTGCCGCCGGGCGCGGTCGACCAGCTCCGCGAGTTCGTGAAGACCATGAAGAACAACCTGCCGGAGTACGACAAGCTCGCCACCGGCAACCCCATCTTCAAGGCCCGCATGCAGGACGTCGGCTACCTCGACCTGACCGGCTGCATGGCGCTGGGCGCCACCGGTCCGATCCTGCGCTCCGCCGGACTCCCGCACGACCTGCGCAAGACGGACCCCTACTGCGGGTACGAGAACTACGAGTTCGACGTCCCCACTGCCGACAGCTGCGACGCCTACGGCCGCTTCCTCATCCGTCTCGAGGAGATGCGCCAGTCGCTGCGGATCATCGAGCAGTGCATCGACCGGCTCGCTCCGGGACCGGTGATGGTCGCCGACAAGAAGATCGCCTGGCCCGCGCAGCTCGCGCTCGGACCCGACGGGCTCGGCAACTCGCTCGATCACATCAAGAAGATCATGGGCACCTCCATGGAGGCCCTGATCCACCACTTCAAGCTGGTGACCGAGGGCTTCCGGGTCCCGGCCGGCCAGACGTACACCGCCGTCGAGTCGCCCAAGGGCGAGCTCGGCGTGCATGTCGTCTCGGACGGCGGAACCCGCCCCTACCGGGTCCACTTCCGCGACCCGTCCTTCACCAATCTTCAGGCCATGGCGGCGATGTGCGAGGGCGGCCAGGTCGCCGACGTCATCGTCGCCGTCGCGTCCATCGACCCCGTGATGGGAGGCGTCGACCGGTGACCGAAGTACGTCAGGAAGTCAGTCTGGGGATGCCGCAGCTCCCCGCCCCCGCCTACCCGGCCGAGGTGCGCGCCAGGCTCGAAGCGGACGCGAAGGAGGTGATCGCCCGCTACCCCGACAGCCGCTCCGCGCTGCTGCCGCTGCTGCACCTGGTGCAGTCCGAGGAGGGGTACGTCTCCCGTACGGGCATGGCGCTCTGCGCCGAGCTGCTCGACCTCACCACCGCCGAGGTCACCGCGGTCGCCACCTTCTACTCGATGTACCGGCGCAGGCCGAGCGGCGACTACCAGGTCGGCGTCTGCACCAACACGCTGTGCGCGGTGATGGGCGGCGACGCCATCTTCGACCGGCTCAAGCAGCACCTAGGCGTCGGCAACAACGAGACGACCGAGGACGGCAAGGTCACCCTCGAACACATCGAGTGCAACGCGGCCTGCGACTTCGCACCCGTCGTGATGGTCAACTGGGAGTTCTTCGACAACCAGACGCCGGAGAGCGCGACCCAGCTCGTCGACGACCTGATCGCCGGGCACACCGTCGAACCCACCCGCGGCGCCCCGCTCTGCTCGTACAAGGAGACCGCCCGGATCCTGGCCGGCTTCCCCGACCAGCGCCCCGGCGCCGTCGAGGCCACCGGCGGCGCCGGCCCCGCCTCGCTCGTCGGCCTCCGGCTGGCGAAGGGCGAGGAGCTGCACCCGAAGGTCGTCGCTCCGCGCGGCGAGGCAGCCCGCGCGGCAGCTCCGCAGGACCGTCCGCAGCCGGGCGCCGAGCACCTCAGCTCCCACGACGCACCACAGCAGACCTCTGCGTCCGACCCGGACCACCCGGCCGGTCCCGCAGCTGAGGAGGGGGAGTGATGACATTGGCAGCCGAAATCAACGACGGGGGCGGCAACGGCAGCGGGGCCGGTCCCGAGAAGCTGCTCTCGCCCGTGCTCTCCGCCTTCTGGGACGAGCCCGAGTCCTGGACCCTGGACACCTACCGGCGGCACGGCGGCTACGAAGGGCTGCGCAAGGCCCTCGCCATGACGCCGGACGACCTCATCGCGTACGTCAAGGACTCCGGACTGCGTGGCCGCGGCGGCGCCGGCTTCCCCACCGGCATGAAGTGGCAGTTCATCCCGCAGGGCGACGGCAAGCCGCACTACCTGGTGGTCAACGCCGACGAGTCGGAGCCCGGGACCTGCAAGGACATCCCGCTCCTCTTCGCCAACCCGCACAGCCTCATCGAGGGCATCGTGATCGCCTGCTACGCGATCCGGTCCTCGCACGCCTTCATCTATCTGCGCGGTGAAGTCGTCCCCGTACTGCGGCGGTTGCACGAGGCAGTGCGCGAGGCGTACGAGGCGGGCTATCTCGGGACGAGCATCCTGGGCTCGGGACTCGACCTGGAACTCACCGTGCACGCCGGCGCGGGCGCGTACATCTGTGGTGAGGAGACCGCACTGCTCGACTCGCTCGAAGGGCGACGCGGCCAGCCCAGGCTGCGGCCCCCCTTCCCCGCGGTCGCCGGTCTGTACGCCTGCCCCACCGTGGTGAACAACGTCGAGTCCATCGCGTCGGTTCCCGCGATCCTGAGCAAGGGCAAGGACTGGTTCAAGTCGATGGGCAGCGAGAAGTCCCCGGGCTTCACGCTGTACTCGCTCAGCGGGCATGTCGCCAGCCCCGGCCAGTACGAGGCGCCGCTCGGCATCACGCTGCGCCAGCTGCTCGACATGAGCGGCGGCATGCGCCCCGGTCACCGGCTGAAGTTCTGGACCCCGGGCGGCTCATCCACCCCGATGTTCACCGACGAGCACCTCGATGTGCCCCTCGACTACGAGGGCGTCGGCGCCGCCGGCTCCATGCTCGGCACCAAGGCGCTCCAGTGCTTCGACGAGACGACGTGCGTGGTGCGGGCCGTCACCCGCTGGACCGAGTTCTACGCCCACGAGTCCTGCGGAAAGTGCACGCCGTGCCGCGAGGGCACCTACTGGCTCGTCCAGTTGCTCCGCGACATCGAGGCCGGCAAGGGGCAGATGGCCGACCTCGACAAGCTGAACGACATCGCCGACAACATCAACGGCAAGTCCTTCTGCGCCCTCGGCGACGGTGCTGCCTCGCCGATCTTCTCCTCGCTGAAGTACTTCCGTGAGGAGTACGAGCAGCACATCACCGGCAAGGGCTGCCCCTTCGATCCCGCCAAGTCGACCGCCTGGGCCGACGACAAGAACGCTCACCAGGGGGTGAACGCATGACAGTCACCACAAGTGCGCCCTCCGGGGGCGGCGAGGCGGCGGTCCCGCCCGAGGACCTTGTCACGCTGACGATCGACGGCATCGAGATCAGCGTGCCCAAGGGCACCCTGGTCATCCGGGCCGCCGAACTCCTCGGGATCGAGATCCCGCGCTTCTGCGACCACCCGCTCCTCGACCCGGCCGGCGCCTGCCGGCAGTGCATCGTCGAGGTCGAGGGCCAGCGCAAGCCGATGGCGTCCTGCACCATCACCTGCACCGACGGCATGGTCGTCAAGTCGCAGCTCACCTCACCGGTCGCCGACAAGGCGCAGCGCGGGGTGATGGAGCTGCTGCTGATCAACCACCCGCTGGACTGCCCGGTCTGCGACAAGGGCGGCGAGTGCCCGCTGCAGAACCAGGCGATGTCGCACGGCGACCCGGACTCCCGGTTCGACGGAAAGAAGCGGACGTACGAGAAGCCCGTCCCGATCTCCACCCAGGTGCTGCTGGACCGTGAGCGGTGTGTGCTCTGCGCGCGCTGCACCCGGTTCTCCAACCAGGTGGCGGGCGACCCGATGATCGAGCTGATCGAGCGCGGCGCGCTCCAGCAGGTCGGTACGGGCGAGGGCGACCCGTTCCAGTCGTACTTCTCCGGCAACACCATCCAGATCTGCCCGGTCGGCGCGCTGACCTCGGCGGCCTACCGATTCCGCTCCCGGCCTTTCGACCTGGTGTCGTCGCCGTCGGTCTGCGAGCACTGCGCGGGCGGCTGTGCGACTCGCACCGACCACCGGCGCGGCAAGGTCATGCGGCGGCTCGCCGCCAACGACCCCGAGGTCAACGAGGAGTGGGTCTGCGACAAGGGCCGCTTCGGGTTCCGTTACGCACAGCAGCGGGACCGGCTCACCACTCCGCTGGTACGCAACGAGGACGGCGTCCTCGCACCGGCGAGCTGGCCCGAGGCGCTGGAGGCCGCGGCCGCCGGGCTCGCCGCCGCACGCGGCAGGACCGGTGTCCTCACGGGCGGCCGGCTGACCGTCGAGGACGCGTACGCGTACAGCAAGTTCGCCCGGATCGCCCTCGATACGAACGACATCGACTTCAGGGCCCGGGTGCACAGCAGCGAGGAGGCCGACTTCCTGGCCGCCCGCGTCGCAGGACGCGGACGTGACCTGGACGGCAGCGGCCTCACGTACACCACGCTGGAGAAGGCGTCGACCGTACTGCTGGTCGGCTTCGAGTCCGAGGAGGAGGCCCCCGGCGTCTTCCTGCGGCTGCGCAAGGCCAACCGCAAGCACGGCCAGCGCACCTTCGCCGTCGCCTCGCACGCCACCCGCGGACTGACGAAGGCGGGTGGCACGCTGCTTCCCGCCGCACCCGGCACCGAGACCGAGTGGCTGGACGCGATCGCGGGCAGTGTCGGACTCGACGGTGACGGGGCCGCGGCCGCCGAGGCGCTGCGCGGCGAGGGCGCCGTGATCGTGGTCGGCGAGCGACTGGCCGCGGTGCCGGGCGGGCTGACCGCCGCGGTACGGGCCGCGACCGCGACCGGGGCCCGGCTGGTGTGGATCCCGCGCCGGGCCGGCGAGCGCGGTGCGGTGGAGGCGGGCGCGCTCCCGTCGCTGCTGCCCGGCGGCCGCCCGGCCACCGACCCGCGGGCCAGGGACGAGGTGGCGGCCGTCTGGGGCGTCGCCGAACTCCCCGCCCGGTTCGGTCGCGACACCGGTCAGATCCTCGAGGCCGCGGCCACCGGCGAACTGGGCGCGCTGCTCGTCGCGGGCGTCGAGGCCGTCGACCTGCCGGACCCGGCACGCGCCCTGGAGGCACTGGACCAGGTCGGCTTCCTCGTCTCGCTGGAGCTGAGGCCCAGCGAGGTCACCGAGCGGGCCGACGTGGTGTTCCCGGTCGCCGCGGTGGCGGAGAAGACCGGCACCTTCCTCAACTGGGAGGGCAGGGCCCGGATGTTCGAGGCCGCGCTCAAGCCCGAGCAGCTGACGCGGGCGCCCGCCCCGACGGACGCCCGGGTCCTGCACATGCTGGCCGACACGCTGGACGTCCACTTCGCGCTGCCGGATGTGAAGTCCGTACGCCGTGAGCTGGACCGGCTCGGCGGCTGGACCGGCACACACGCCTCCGACCCGCAGGAGTCGGCGCAGCCGCTGCCCCGGGCCGGCGAGGGCGAGGCGGTCCTCGCGGGCCACCGGCTCCTGCTCGACCAGGGCAGGCTCCAGGAGGGCGACGCCGCGCTGGCCGGCACCCGGCACGCCGCGGTCGCCCGGCTCTCCGCCGTCACCGCCGCCGAGACGGGGGTGAAGGACGGCGATCTGCTGGCCGTCACCGGCCCGGCCGGCAGCGTCGAACTCCCGCTGCAGGTCACCGACATGCCGGACCGGGTGGTCTGGGTGCCGCTGAACTCCGTCGGGCGGGGTGTCCCGGCCGACACCGGCGCCCACCCCGGCGGCCTGGTCCGGATCGGTCCCGCCGCACCGGGTACTCCCGACGTCACACCGGAGGTGCGAGCGTGACTGCCCTCGCTCAACTGGCCGCGGCACCCGACCGTGCCGTACTCGCCGCCGAGGATCTGTCGATGTTCGGCACCGACCCCTGGTGGCTCGTCGTCATCAAGGCGGTGTTCTGCTTCGCGTTCCTGATGGTGACCGTGCTCTTCTCCATCGTGTGGGAGCGCAAGGTCGTCGCCTGGATGCAGCTGCGCATCGGCCCCAACCGGCACGGCCCCTGGGGCATGCTCCAGTCGCTCGCCGACGGCATCAAGCTGATGCTGAAGGAAGACGTCATCGTCAAGCGGGCGGACAAGGTCGTCTATGTCCTCGCGCCGATCGTCGCCGCCGTACCGGCGTTCATGGCGATCGCGGTGATCCCGTTCGGCCCGTCCGGCAACGAGGTCTCGATCTTCGGCCACCGTACGGCGATGCAGCTCACCGACCTGCCGATCGCGATGCTCTACATCCTCGCGGTCGCCTCGGTCGGGATCTACGGCATCGTGCTGGCCGGCTGGTCCTCCGGATCGACGTACCCGCTCCTCGGCGGCCTGCGCTCGTGCGCGCAGATGATCTCGTACGAGATCGCGATGGGCGCGGCGTTCGCCTCCGTCTTCCTCTACTCCGGGTCGATGTCGACCTCGAAGATCGTGGAGGCGCAGCACGACCGCTGGTTCATCATCCTGCTGCCGGTCTCGTTCATCATCTACATCGTCACGATGGTCGGCGAGACCAACCGTGCCCCGTTCGACATGCCGGAGTCCGAGGGCGACCTGGTCGGCGGCTTCAACACCGAGTACTCGTCGATCAAGTTCGCGATGTTCATGCTCGCCGAGTACGTCAACATGGTCACCGTCTCCGCGGTCTCCACGACCCTGTTCCTGGGCGGCTGGCGGGCCCCGTGGCCGATCAGCACCTTCTGGGAGGGGGCGAACCACGGCTGGTGGCCGATGCTGTGGTTCGTCATCAAGGTCCAGCTGCTGCTGTTCTTCTTCATCTGGCTGCGCGGCACCCTGCCCCGCGTCCGCTACGACCAGCTGATGAAGCTCGGCTGGAAGATCCTGATCCCGGTCTCCGTGGTCTGGCTGATGCTGGTCGCGACCGTGCGGGCCCTGCGCAACGACGGCTACGACTTCAACACGCTGTTGCTGTCCGTGGCGGGCGCCGTGATCGCAGTCCTGCTGATCTCCTTCGTCGCCGACATCTTCCGGGACCGCTCGGCCAAGGGGGCCGGGGCGGAACCGGCACCGGAACCAGGGCCCGCGTTCGACCCGATGGCGGGCGGATTCCCGGTGCCACCGCTGCCCGGACAGACCCTGCCGCCGGTACCGCGCCGCAGGCCACGGCATGAGCGGGAGCTCGTTGTCAGTGGTGGGTCGGATACTCAGAGTGACGGCAGTCAGATGGGCGCAAGTCCGAGTGACGGAAAGGAGGCTGACGGTGCCTGAGTCATCGGAACCCTCGGGGGAGAAGTTCCAGAACCCTGTGGCCGGCTTCGGCGTGACCTTCAAGGCCATGTTCAAGAAGCGGCTGACCGAGCAGTACCCGGAACAGCAGAAGGTGACGGCGCCGCGCTTCCACGGCCGGCATCAGCTCAACCGTCACCCAGACGGTCTGGAGAAGTGTGTCGGCTGCGAGCTGTGCGCCTGGGCCTGTCCGGCCGACGCCATCTATGTGGAGGGCGCGGACAACACCGACGAGGAGCGCTACTCGCCGGGTGAGCGCTACGGCCGCGTCTACCAGATCAACTACGCGCGCTGCATTCTCTGCGGACTGTGCATCGAGGCCTGCCCGACCCGGGCGCTGACGATGACCAATGAGTTCGAGCTCGCCAACACCACCCGCGAGAGCCTCATCTACACCAAGGGTGAGCTGCTCGCAGGCCTGGAGGAAGGCATGGTCGACACCCCGCACGCGATCTTCCCGGGGATGGACGAGCAGGACTACTACCGGGGCCTGGTGACGGAGGCCGCGCCCGGTACGGAGCGTCAGGTCGCGGTCTCCAAGGGCGAGAAGCCGTCCGACGGCGACAACGAGAACAACGGCGCGGCCCAGGAGGTGGACGCATGACCGGCCTCGCCGCAGCCTCCCTCACGTCGACGGGGGAGGAGGTCCAGTTCTGGCTGCTCGGCACGGTCGCCGTGATCGGTGCGCTGTCCACCGTACTGATGAAGAAGGCCGTGCACAGTGCGCTGAGCCTCGCCGGGACCATGATCGTCCTGGCGATCTTCTACCTCGCCAACGGCGCGTACTTCCTCGGCGTCGTCCAGATCGTCGTCTACACGGGCGCGATCATGATGCTGTTCCTCTTCGTGGTCATGCTCGTCGGTGTCACGGCGGCGGATTCGCTGAAGGAGACCCTCAAGGGCCAGCGCTGGCTGGCCGCGGGGTGCGGACTCGGCTTCGGTGTCCTGCTGATCGCGGGCATCGCCCACGCATCCCTGAACAGTTTCAACGGGCTCGGCACCGCCAACGCCGCGCACGGCGGGAACGTCGAGGGCCTGGCCAACCTCATCTTCACCAAGTATGTCTTCGCCTTCGAGATCACCGGCGCCCTGCTGATCACGGCGACGGTCGGCGCGATGGTGCTCACCCACCGCGAGCGCACCGAACGGGCCAAGACCCAGCGGGAGATGTCCGAGGAGCGCGTACGCGGCAAGCACCTGCCGCCGCTGCCCGCCCCCGGTGTCTACGCCCGGCACAACGCGGTGGACATCGCCGGTCTGCTCCCGGACGGCACCCCGTCCGAGCTCACCGTCATGCAGACGCTGCGCAAGCGCGGCCAGATCCGCGACGTGTCGAACGAGTCGCTCGCCCAGCTCAAGGCCCTGGAGCAGCGCTCCGAGGAGCGGCTCGGCCGTGACAACGAAGAAGAGGGGGTCGCCAAGTGAATCCGGTCAACTACCTCTATCTCGCCGCTCTGTTGTTCACCATCGGCGCGTCCGGGGTGCTGATCAGGCGGAACGCGATCGTGGTGTTCATGTGTGTCGAGCTGATGCTCAACGCCTGCAACCTCGCGTTCGTCACCTTCTCCCGGATGCACGGCAACCTCGACGGCCAGATCATCGCCTTCTTCACGATGGTCGTCGCCGCCGCCGAGGTCGTGGTCGGGCTCGCGATCATCGTGTCGCTGTTCCGTTCCCGCCACTCGGCCTCGGTCGACGACGCCAGCCTGATGAAGTTGTAAGGGGACGCTGAATCGTGGACAACCTCATTGCGCTGCTTGTCGCGGCGCCCCTGCTCGGAGCGGCCGTCCTGCTCTGCGGAGGCCGTCGGCTGGACCGCTTCGGACACTGGATCGGCACGCTCCTCGCCGCAGTTTCATTCGTCATCGGTGCGGTGCTCTTCGTCGACATGCTGGGGAAGGGCGCCGAGCACCGGGCGCTGCATCAGTACCTGTTCAGCTGGATCCCGGTCGAGGGCTTCCAGGCCGATGTGGCCTTCCAGCTCGACCAGTTGTCGATGACGTTCGTACTGCTGATCACCGGTGTGGGCACCCTGATCCACATCTACTCGATCGGCTACATGGAGCACGACGAGCGCCGGCGCCGGTTCTTCGGCTATCTGAACCTGTTCCTCGCGGCGATGCTCCTGCTGGTCCTCGCCGACAACTACCTGTTGCTGTACGTCGGGTGGGAGGGCGTCGGTCTGGCGTCGTACCTGCTGATCGGCTTCTGGCAGCACAAGCCCAGTGCGGCCACCGCCGCCAAGAAGGCGTTCCTGGTCAACCGGGTCGGCGACATGGGCCTGTCGATCGCGATCATGCTGATGTTCACCACGTTCGGCACGTTCGCCTTCGGACCCGTCCTGGCATCGACCGGGGGGACGAGCGAGGGAAAGCTGACGGCGATCGGCCTGATGCTGCTGCTCGCCGCCTGCGGCAAGTCGGCCCAGGTGCCGCTGCAGTCCTGGCTCGGTGACGCGATGGAGGGCCCGACCCCGGTCTCCGCCCTCATCCACGCCGCCACCATGGTGACCGCGGGCGTCTACCTGATCGTCCGCTCCGGCGCGATCTTCAATGCCGCGCCGGACGCACAGCTGGTCGTCGTGGTCGTCGGTGCGGTCACGCTGCTCTTCGGTGCGATCGTCGGTTGCGCGAAGGACGACATCAAGAAGGCCCTCGCCGGGTCGACGATGTCGCAGATCGGCTACATGATCCTGGCCGCCGGGCTCGGCCCGATCGGCTACGTCTTCGCGATCATGCATTTGGTGACGCACGGCTTCTTCAAGGCCGGGCTCTTCCTCGGCGCCGGCTCGGTCATGCACGGCATGAACGACGAGGTCGACATGCGGAAGTTCGGCGGCCTGCGCACCTACATGCCGGTCACCTTCATCACCTTCGGCCTCGGCTATCTGGCGATCATCGGCTTCCCCGGCCTGTCCGGCTTCTTCTCCAAGGACAAGATCATCGAGGCGGCGTTCGCCAAGGGCGGCACCGAGGGCTGGATCCTCGGCGGTGTCGCGTTGCTGGGCGCCGCGATCACCGCGTTCTACATGACGCGCGTGATGCTGCTGACGTTCTTCGGCGAGAAGCGGTGGCAGCCCGACGCGGAAGGCCATGAGCCGCATCCGCACGAGTCCCCGAAGTCGATGACGATCCCCATGATCGTCCTGGCGTTCGGTTCGGTCTTCGCCGGAGGCTTCTTCTCCATCGGCGACCGCTTCCTGAATTGGCTGGAGCCGGTCACCGGACACAACCACGGAGATTCGCCGGTCGGTGCCGCGACCGTCACCGCCGCCACCATGGTGGTGCTCGTCATCGGCGTGGCCATCGCCTGGGCGATGTACGGGCGCCGGCCGGTACCGGTCGTCGCCCCGCGCGGCTCGCTGCTCACCCGGGCCGCCCGCCGCGACCTCCTGCAGGACGACTTCAACCACGTGGTCCTGGTCCGCGGCGGTGAGCACCTCACCCGCTCCCTGGTGTACGTCGACCACACCCTGGTCGACGGCGTCGTCAACGGCACGGCCGCGTCGATGGGCGGGCTCTCCGGCCGGCTGCGCAAGCTGCAGAACGGCTATGCCCGCTCCTACGCGGTCTCGATGTTCGGCGGTACGGCGATCGTCATCGCCGCGACCCTGCTGATGAGGGCGGTCTGATCACATGTCCTTTCCCCTCCTGACGGCGACGGCGGCGCTCCCGGCGATCGGCGCGATCGCCACCGCAGCCGTCCCGGCCGCCCGGCGCACCGCCGCCAAATGGCTGGCGCTGCTCTTCTCGCTGGCCACGCTCGTGCTGGCGGGCGTCGCGCTCGCCCGCTTCGAGCCCGGCGGCGCCCGCTATCAGCTCACCGAATCACACGCCTGGATCAAGGACTTCGGCGTCCGGTACGAACTCGGGGTGGACGGCATCGGGGTGGCGCTCATGGCGCTCACCGCCCTGCTGATCCCGTTCGTCATCCTGGCCGGCTGGCACGACGCCGACCCCCTGGAGACGAAGTCCTCGCGCTGGCGCCCCACCCAGGGCTTCTTCGCCCTGATCCTGATGGTCGAAGCGATGGTGATCCTCTCCTTCGAGGCCACCGACGTCTTCCTCTTCTACATCCTCTTCGAAGCCATGCTCATCCCGATGTACTTCCTCATCGGCGGCTTCGGGGACCGGGCCCACGCCGGCAGCGACGAGAACGCCGCGGCGCAACGCTCCTACGCAGCCGTGAAGTTCCTCCTCTACAACCTGGTCGGCGGGCTCATCATGCTGGCCGCCGTCATCGGCCTGTACGTCGTCGCGGGCACCTTCTCGCTCTCCGAGATCGCCGAGGCCAGGGCCAACGGCTCGCTCTCCATGGCGACCAGCACCGAACGCTGGCTGTTCCTCGGGTTCTTCTTCGCCTTCGCGGTGAAGGCCCCGCTCTGGCCGCTGCACACCTGGCTGCCCAACGCCATGGGGGAGGCGACCTCCCCGGTCGCCGTCCTGATCACCGCGGTCGTCGACAAGGTCGGCACGTTCGCGATGCTCCGCTTCTGCCTCCAGCTCTTCCCGGAGGCCAGCAAGTGGGCGACACCGGTGATCCTGGTCCTGGCGCTGATCAGCATCGTGTACGGGGCGCTGCTCGCCGTCGGCCAGCGCGACATCAAGCGGCTGATCGCCTACGCATCGATCTCGCACTTCGGCTTCATCATCCTGGGCATCTTCGCGATGACCAGCCAGGGACAGTCGGGCGCCACGCTCTACATGGTCAACCACGGCATCTCGACGGCCGCGCTGATGCTGGTGGCCGGCTTCCTGATCACCCGGCGCGGTTCGCGGCTCATCGCCGACTACGGCGGAGTACAGAAGGTGGCGCCGGTCCTGGCCGGCACCTTCCTGATCGGCGGGCTCGCCACCCTGTCGCTGCCCGGACTCTCGCCGTTCGTCAGTGAATTCCTGGTCCTGGTCGGCACGTTCAGCGCCTACCCGGCGGCCGGCATCGTCGCCACCACCGGCATCGTGCTCGCCGCGCTCTACGTCCTCGTCCTCTACCAGCGGACGATGACGGGCCCGGTGAAGGCCGGGGTCCAGGGCATGGCCGACCTCAAGGCCCGGGAGCTGGTGGTGGTCCTCCCGCTGATCGCGCTGCTGATCTTCCTGGGTGTCTATCCGAAGCCGCTGACGGAGATCGTCGACCCCGCGGTGCAGCACACCATGTCGGACGTCCAGAAGAAGGACCCCCAGCCTGAGGTGGAGGCCGCCAAGTGAGCGCAACAGCTGTCCACAGCCTGTGGACAATGGCGGGCGGGGTGACATCGGCCGCCCCGAAAGAGAAGTTCAACGCACCGGTCATCGAGTACGCCCAGCTGACCCCGGTCCTCATCGTGATCGGTGCCGCCGTCGTCGGCGTACTCGTCGAGGCCTTCGTGCCGCGCCGGGCCCGCTACTACACGCAGGTCTTCCTGACTGCCGTCGCCCTCGCCGCCGCATTCGCCGCGGTCGTCGGCCTCGCAGCGGGGGGATACGGCACGACGAAGGCACACATCGCGGCGATGGGTGCCATCGCCGTCGACGGACCCGCCCTGTTCCTGCAGGGCACCATCCTGCTGACGTCGCTGGTCGCCGTCTTCACGTTCGCCGAGCGCCGGCTCGACCCCGTGGCGCACGGCAAGCACGTCGACTCGTTCGCCGCGCAGGCCGCGTCCGTCCCCGGCAGCGACAGCGAGCAGGCCGCGGTCAAGGCGGGCTTCACCACCACCGAGGTCTTCCCGCTGCTCCTCTTCTCGGTGGCAGGCATGCTGGTCTTCCCGGCGGCCAACGACCTGCTGACGCTCTTCGTGGCCCTGGAGGTCTTCTCCCTCCCGCTCTACCTCCTGTGCGCCGTCGCCCGCCGCAAGCGGCTGATGTCGCAGGAGGCCGCGGTGAAGTACTTCCTGCTCGGTGCCTTCTCGTCGGCGTTCCTGCTCTTCGGGATCGCCCTGCTGTACGGGTACGCGGGCTCCGTCTCGTACGCGGCCATCGCCGATGTGGTCGACGGCTCCGTCACCCAGATCGACCCGGCGCTCGCCGACACCATGGGCAACGACGCGCTGCTGCTGATCGGCGGCGCGATGATCCTGACCGGGCTGCTCTTCAAGGTCGGTGCCGTCCCGTTCCACATGTGGACCCCGGACGTCTACCAGGGCGCCCCGACCCCGGTCACCGGCTTCATGGCCGCGGCCACGAAGGTCGCCGCGTTCGGTGCGCTGCTGCGCCTGCTGTACGTGGTGCTGCCCGGCCTCAGCTGGGACTGGCGGCCGGTCATGTGGGCCGTCGCGATCGTCACGATGCTGGGCGGCGCGATCGTCGCCATCACCCAGACCGACATCAAGCGGCTGCTGGCCTACTCGTCCATCGCGCACGCCGGCTTCATCCTCGCCGGTGTCATCGCGACGACCCCCAGCGGCATCTCCTCGGTGCTCTTCTACCTGGGCGCGTATTCCTTCGTGACGGTCGGCGCGTTCGCCGTCGTCACCCTGGTGCGCGACGCGGGCGGCGAGGCGACGCACCTGTCGAAGTGGGCCGGCCTCGGCCGGCGCTCGCCGTTGGTCGCCGCGGTCTTCGCGGTGTACCTGCTGGCCTTCGCCGGTATCCCGCTGACCTCGGGCTTCGCCGGAAAGTTCGCGGTCTTCAAGGCGGCGGCGGAGGGCGGGGCCGGCGGTCTGGTCGTGGTCGGTGTGATCTCGTCCGCGATCGCCGCGTTCTTCTACATCCGGGTCATCGTGCTGATGTTCTTCAGCGAGCCGAAGGCGGACGGCCCGACGGTCGCCGTCCCGTCGCCGCTGACGATGACGACGATCGCGGTCGGTGTCGCGGTCACGCTGGTGCTGGGCCTGGCCCCGCAGTACTTCCTGGACCTGGCGAGCCAGGCGGGAGTGTTCGTGCGGTAACGCGCAGAGACCACGACAACGCCGGACGGGCCCCAGAAGTCAAGCCCGTCCGGCGTTGTCGTAGGCGGCGCTTATCGTGGCAGGGACGGTGCCGGACAGAACAGGGCAGACCCCGGGGGACAGAGCGATGAGCGGGACGGGCGTGACCATGGATGTGACCGAGAGCGACGCCTTGCGGACGCTGCATCGGGTGTTCGGCTACGAGGCGTTCCGCGGTGAGCAGGAAGCGGTCGTCGACCATGTGGTGGCGGGCGGTGACGCCGTCGTCCTGATGCCGACCGGTGGCGGAAAGTCCCTCTGCTACCAGATCCCGGCCCTGGTGAGACCCGGTACGGGCATTGTGGTCTCGCCGCTGATCGCCCTCATGCAGGACCAGGTGGACGCTCTGCGGGCGCTCGGTGTGCGCGCCGGGTTCATCAACTCGACGCAGGACTTCGACGAGCGCCGTGTGATGGAGGCCGCATTTCTCGCCGGTGAGCTCGACGTGCTCTATCTGGCACCGGAGCGGCTGCGCCTGGACTCCACCCTCAATCTGCTGGCGCGGGGCAAGATCTCCGTCTTCGCCATCGACGAGGCGCACTGCGTCGCCCAGTGGGGTCACGACTTCCGGCCGGACTATCTGGCCCTGTCCGTGCTCGGCGAGCGCTGGCCCGACGTACCGCGGATCGCCCTGACGGCGACGGCGACGAACGCCACGCACCAGGAGATCACCCAGCGCCTCGGCATGCCCGACGCGAAGCACTTCGTCGCCAGCTTCGACCGGCCCAACATCCAGTACCGGATCGTGTCGAAGGCCGACCCGAAGAAGCAGCTGCTGTCCTTCCTCAAGGAGGAGCACGCCGGGGACGTCGGCATCGTCTACTGCCTGTCGCGCAACTCGACGGAGAAGACAGCCGAGTTCCTCTGCCGCAACGGTATCGAGGCCGTCCCGTACCACGCGGGTCTGGACGCCGGGACGCGGGCGCACCACCAGGCGCGGTTCCTGCGCGAGGACGGCCTGGTCGTCGTGGCGACGATCGCGTTCGGCATGGGCATCGACAAGCCGGACGTGCGGTTCGTCGCCCACCTCGACCTGCCGAAGTCCGTCGAGGGCTACTACCAGGAGACCGGCCGCGCGGGCCGCGACGGGCTGCCGTCCACGGCCTGGATGGCCTACGGCCTCCAGGACGTCGTGCAGCAGCGCAAGCTGATCCAGGGCGGCGAGGGCGACGAGGCGTTCCGCCGCCGCGCGGGCGCCCACCTCGACGCGATGCTCGCCCTGTGCGAGACCGCCGACTGCCGCCGCACCCGGCTGCTGACCTACTTCGGCCAGGAGCCGCAGAAGGCGGCCTGCGGCAACTGCGACACGTGCCTCACCCCGCCCGAGACCTGGGACGGCACGGTGGCCGCGCAGAAGCTGCTGTCCACCGTGGTCCGGCTGAAGCGGGAGCGCGGCCAGAAGTTCGGCGCCGGCCAGATCATCGACATCGTGCTGGGCCGCAAGACCGCGAAGGTCATCCAGTTCGATCACGACCAGCTGTCGGTGTTCGGGATCGGCGAGGAGCTGTCCGAGGCGGAATGGCGGGGCGTGGTGCGGCAGTTGCTGGCCCAGGGCCTGCTGGAGGTCGAGGGCGAGTACGGCACGCTGGTGCTCACCGAGCAGAGCGCTGCGGTGCTCGGCCGGGAGCGGGAGGTACGGCTGCGCAAGGAGGCGCCGAAGCCCGCGTCGCGCTCCTCGAAGGGCGAACGGAGCCCGAAGGCGGCGGCCGTCGCCGAGCTGGCCCCGGAGGCCGTACCGGTCTTCGAGGCGCTGCGCGCCTGGCGCGGCGCCCAGGCGAAGGAGCAGGGCGTCCCGGCGTACGTCATCTTCCACGACGCGACGCTGCGGGAGATCGCGTCCGTGCGCCCCGGCTCCCTGACCGAACTGGGCACGATCAGCGGCCTCGGCGAGAAGAAGCTGGCGACGTACGGCGAGGGGGTGTTGGAGGTGCTCGCGTCGCTCGGGGAGGCCGCGGCGCCCGAGCCGGGCGACGGGGAGCCGGACGCGGCTCCGGTGGAGGCCACCCGTCAGCCGGCGGCCCCGCGCCCGGTCGCACCCGCGGTCCCGGATGCGGACCCGGAGTTCGGCTGGGACGAGGAGCCGCCCGAGTACGAGTGAGCCCGGGGCCGGGCGGTGGCGGACAGCCTCGCGGCTGTCCAGGGCTTGCACGCCGGAAACCGGATCGGGCCCCGCCTGGGGCTGACCGCCTCACACCGCGGTCAGCCCCCGCCCCTGGTCAGTCGCCGTCGTCGCTGCTTCCTCCGCTGCCGCCTGCGCTCCCGCCGCTCCGGTTCGCCTTGTCCTGACGGACGTTCCGGTGCACCGCGTGCGCGGTCCACTCCTGGCTTACGAGGTCGCGCATCGCCGAACGGGCCCTCCAGCCGCCCTGCGCCACTGCGCTCGACAGACCGATCGCCGAGACCAGCGCGGCCAGGGTGCGGCTGCGCCGGTCCGGGAAGCCGGCCGTCCGGGCGGCCGTGAAGCGCTCCCGGACCGTGGCCGGCAGGTCCGGGGCCGCCGCCGGGTGGCGGTGGTACGGCAGCAGTCCGAGGAAGCGGTGGGTCTCCCTGCGCAGGACCGCGCGGTCGACCAGGTGGTCCAGGCACAGCTCCTCGATGTGCCGACCGGTCCGCCGGATCCATCGCTTCGCGCTGACGCCGCCCGCGAACCCGCCGTTGTCCGGGGCCGGCAGACTCCCCAGGACCTGTGCGAGAAGCGGGTCCTGGGGAGTCAGCGGGTTGATCACCCGTATCCGGCCGAGCTGCTCGGTGATCCGGCCCTGGAACTCCAGCTCCGCGAGGACCGCGCCCGCCATCCCGTACTCCAGGAAGCGGTTGCGGCAGTACGGCTTGCCCCGCTGCGGGTCCAGTGCGAGCAGCAGCAGTTCCTCGGGGAGCGTGAGCCCCGGGTGAGCCGGAGTCATGGCGTCGGCACGATTCGGCCCGTCACTTCGCCGAGACCCACCCGCGTGCCGTGCGGGCCCGGCGCCCAGGCCGTCAGCGTCACCGTGTCGCCGTCCTCGAGGAACGTCCGCTTTCCGTCCGGGAGGTCCAGCGGGTCGCGTCCGTTCCAGGTGAGTTCGAGCAGTGAGCCGCGCTGGCCCGCCTCGGGGCCGCTGACCGTGCCGGAGCCGTACAGGTCGCCGGTGCGCAGCGACGCGCCGTTCACCGTCATCTGCGCCAGCATCTGGGCCGCCGTCCAGTACATGGTGGCGAACGGCGGCTCGGCGACCAGCTGTCCGTTGATCGTGACGGCGATCCGCAGGTCGAGGCCGCCGGGCTCCTCCTCGCTCCCGTCCTCCAGATAGGGGAGGAGCGGGAAGTCCCGGGCGGGCGGTGCGATCCGGGCCGATTCCAGGGCTTCGAGCGGGGTCACCCACGCCGATACGGACGTGGCGAAGGACTTGCCGAGGAACGGGCCCAGCGGGACGTACTCCCACGCCTGGATGTCCCGCGCCGACCAGTCGTTGAGCAGCGAGAGCCCGAACACATGGTCGCGGAAGTCGCCGAGCGCGACCGGCCGGCCCTGCTCGGACCCCACGCCGACGAGGAAGCCGACCTCGGCCTCGATGTCCAGCTTGACCGAGGGGCCGAAGACCGGGGCGGCGTCGGAGGGCGCCTTGCGCTGGCCGGCGGGGCGCACCACATCCGTACCGGAGACGACGACGGTGCCGGACCGGCCGTGGTAGCCGATCGGGAGGTGCTTCCAGTTGGGGGTGAGCGGGTCGCCGTCCGGGCGGAAGATCCTTCCGACGTTGGTGGCGTGGTTCTCGCTCGCGTAGAAGTCGACGTAGTCCGCGACCTGGTACGGCAGATGGAGCGTCACCGACTCGACGGGGTGCAGCAGGGGCTCGATGTCCGCACGGTGTGCCGGGACCGTCACCCATGCGGTCAGCGCCCGCCGGACGTCCCGCCAGGCGGTGCGGCCGGCCGACAGCAGCGCGGTCAGGTCCGGCTGGGCGAGGAGCTGCGCGTAGGGCGAGCCGAGCGCATGTGCCGCGGCTCCGGCGTCCAGCACATGGTTGCCGATGCGGACACCGACACGGCGTTCGGCGGGGTGGCCGGTCGTGGAGAACACGCCGTACGGAAGGTTGTGCGGACCGAAGGGATCGCCCTCGGCCAGATCGAGCGGGCTGCTCTGCTCGGGCATGTGGTGCTGCCTCGCTTTCCAGGTCGCTTGGGGGACACGTTACGTCGGTGTGGCCTCCGCGCGGCAGTGCCTCAACTTCGCCGCATTCCCGGAAAGTTCCGCCGTACCCCCACGTCGGACGGGGTGCGGCGGTGGTTCAGCCCGCCGTGCGGGGGATCCGCTTGACCCAGGTGCGGTGGAAGACGATCTCGTCGCCGTCCTTGCACACCATCTCGTCGGAGGTGAGGAAGTCGTGCTCGTCCCCACTGATCTCGGACCGCGTCTCGATCTTCACGTCCCAGGCCGTCTCCGGCCGGTGGAGCCTGATGGTCCAGTCGGAGCGGGTGCGTGCCGACAGCGGGTCGTTCTCCTGGATCGTGTACGCATCCACCCCGTCCTCGGTGAATTCGAGGCCGTCCGGGTGAACGCGTGTGCCGCCGTAGCGCGGGTCGACCTCCAGCCGCCATTCGCCCTTGGCGTGTAGTGCGCGTCGTTGTCGTAGCGGTCGTCGGTCGAGCAGACCGTGACGATCGCCTTCAGCGGCTCGGGGGCGAGCGCGGCGATCCGGAGCGAGACGGAGACGCCCCAGGAGATGCCGAACATGCCGACCCGGCCGGAGCACCACTCCTGCCCGGCCAGCCAGTGGACGACGGCGACCCCGTCGGCCGGCCCGGTCGCGTCGTACGCGTCGCCCGGCAGCCCCTCACTGTTGCCGTGCCCACGGGCATCGACACGTACGGAGGCGTAGCCGTGGCCCGCGTACCAGGAGTGGCGCTGCCGGTCGCGCGGCGCCGTCCAGTCGCTCAGCCGGTACGGCAGGTACTCCAGGAGCGCCGGTACGGGTTCGTCGGTGATCGGCCGCCAGATCCGGGCGTACAGCCGTGTGCCGTCCGGCAGCGGGATCCGGACATCCTCGTGGGCCGTGTCGTAAGGGAACCGGGTGCGGATGTGCATGGCGTACCTCGGTGGACGGGGGGCATGGGGCGCTCGATCGGAGGTGCCGCGGCGCCGACGGTGGCCTGGACCGCACCGCCGACGACCGGCCGTACGGCGCGGCTCCGGGACGACGGGGAACCCGGCGAAGTGGCTGCGCCCGGCCAGGTGACGCCGGACGGCACGTACTGCATCGGGCCGGGCGTCATCCCGACGGCGGCGGCCACCCGGAGCCCGGGGCCGGACACGGGCGTGAGCCCCCGGCCGGCCGGAAAGGGCCCTGGCGTCGCCGGGAGGCGGCTGGGTCCGTCCGGCTGCGGCGCTGCTCCTGGACAACCCGAACATACCGGCGGTGGCGGGAAGGCGCCCACGGTGATCCAAAGCGGACCGGATACGCTGACTTGAGTGATGACAGCGACACATCGACATTCCGTGTGATCGTCAGCAGACAGGAGATCCCCTCGTGACCGTCGTCGGGCCGTTCGGACTGAGCGTGCGGGACCAGGCTCTTGAGGCCGATGTCCAGACCGGTTTGGCAGCTGTCGAGGCGGGGCTGCTCGATGCCACCAAGAGCGACGTCCCGTTCATCACAGAGGCTGCGCAGCATCTCGTACGGGCCGGGGGCAAGCGTTTCAGGCCGCTGCTGGCGATGCTGTCCGCCCAGTTCGGTGACGCGGACGCGCCGGGTGTCGTGCCGTCCGCCGTGGTCGTCGAGCTGACGCACCTCGCCACGCTCTACCACGACGACGTCATGGACGAG
The DNA here is from genome assembly GCF_044453545.1 of Streptomyces sp. NPDC051664. Lineage (NCBI taxonomy): Bacteria > Bacillati > Actinomycetota > Actinomycetes > Kitasatosporales > Streptomycetaceae > Streptomyces > Streptomyces sp. NPDC051664. The sequence continues at coordinate 59,875 of NZ_JBITCU010000007.1, forward strand.
GCGGACGTACGCCGCGGAGTCGACAGCGCCAACACCCGCTGGGGCAACTCGGTGGCCGTGCTGACCGGCGATTTCCTCTTCGCCCGCGCCTCGCACATACTGGCCGACCTCGGTCCGGAGGCCGTGCGCATCCAGGCGGAGGCGTTCGAGCGCCTGGTCACCGGCCAGATCCTGGAGACCGCGGGGCCGCGCGACGGCCGCGACCCGGTCGAGCACTACCTCGACGTGATGCGCGGCAAGACCGGCTCGCTGATCGCCGTGGCCTGCCGGTTCGGCGCGATGATGGCCGGCGCCGACGAGTCGGCCGTCGACATCCTGACCCAGTACGGGGAGCGGCTCGGCGTCGCCTTCCAGCTCGCCGACGACGTACTCGACATCGCCTCCGACTCCCACGAGTCCGGCAAGACCCCCGGCACGGACCTGCGCGAAGGCATCCCGACGCTCCCCGTGCTGCACCTGCGGGCGCAGGCGGCGGCCGACGGCAAGCCGGAGGACCTGGAGCTGCTGGAGCTGCTGGACGGGGACCTCAGCGACGACGCCCGGCTCGCCGAGGCGCTCTGCCGGCTGCGCGCGCACCCGGCGCTGGAGCAGGCCCGGCGGGACACCATCCGGTGGACCGAGGAGGCGCGGGCGACGCTGGCGCCGCTGCCCGAGTGCTACGCGAAGGCCGCGCTGGAAGAGCTGTGCGACGCCGTGGTGCACCGCGCGGGCTGAGCCCCGCCAGGCGTGCTGTGCACCCCGACCCCTACGGGTCGGGGGAGGCCGGGCCGGGTGGTGTCATACCGCAGAGGTATGCGGAGTTGCTCCCGCGGGCTGACGCATCGCCACCTCGAATTTGGTCAGATGGAGAACAACCACTCCTGACCAAAACGGGTGAGAATGGCGGCACGGAGTGGACGAGTGCATCCGGACGGAAGCCGCCGACCACGGAGGTAGGGCACACATGGCACCGAACGACAGCGCAGAGACCACCGGCAACGCCGCGGACGAGGCCACCGGCACCATGGTCGGCCGCCGCAGGGCGGCGCGTTACGTGGTCCCGGTCGCGGTGGCGGGGGTGGCGGCCGCGACGATCGGGCTGGTCCCGGCGCTCGCGGACTCCGGTGACCCCGATCTGCCGAAGATCACCGCACAGCAGCTCATCGAGAAGATCGCCGCATCGGACACCGAGCAGCTCTCCGGCACGGTGAAGATCAGCACGGACCTCGGCATCCCGTCGCTGGGCGGGCTCGCCGGCTCGCTGGCGCAGGGCGGCGGCGACGGAGCGCACGGCGGTTCGAGCGCCGACCCGCAGGAGAAGCTGACAGAGCTCGCCGCCGGCACGCACACGCTGCGGGTGGCCGCCGACGGCCCCGACAAGCAGCGCGTCTCCATACTGGACAGCGCCGCCGAGTACAGCGTGATCCGCAACGGGGACCAGGTCTGGGCGTACGACAGCAAGTCCAACGAGGCGTACCACGCGACCGGCGACAAGGCTTCGGGCCACGCGGAGAAGCGTGGCGAGACCACGGTCCCGGACGGCGTGCCGACCACGCCGAAGGCGTTCGCCGAAGAGGCGCTGAAGATGGCCGGCCCCACCACGTCGGTGACGGTCGACGGCACGGCGCAGGTCGCTGGACGTGACGCGTACAAGCTGGTCGTCAAGCCCAAACAGGGCGGCTCGACGATCGGTGCGATCACGATCGCGGTCGACGCGAAGAACGGCGTACCGCTGAAGTTCACGCTCTCCCCGAGCAGCGGCGGCAAGGCCGTGATCGACGCCGGGTTCACCGGCGTCGACTTCGCGAAGCCCGCCGGCTCCTCGTTCACGTTCACCCCGCCGAAGGGCGCCAAGGTGACCGAGGCCGACGACGCGAAGGCGCAGCAGCAAGCCGAGAAGCAGGCACAGGAGTTCAAGGTGCCGGGTGGACCGGCCGGGCTGGACGGTCTGGCCGGCGGCAAGGGGGTGAAGGTGATCGGCGAGGGCTGGAGCGCGGTCGCGGAGATCGAGGCGCCGGGCGGCCGGGCGGTCCCGACGTCGCCGAAGTCCGGCGATGTGCCGCCTGCGGCACAGCAGTTCCTGGACTCGTTCGGCGACAAGGTCACCGGAAAGTTCGGCTCGGGCACGGTCTTCAAGACCCGTCTGGTCAACGCACTGATGACGGACGACGGCAAGGTCTACGTCGGGCTGGTCACCAAGGATGCGCTCGTCAGGGCGGCCAACAGCGCCAACTGACGCCCCGGCATCACCCGTACTGCCCGGACGACCCGCACATCCCGCACCGCGCGACCGCCCCGCCGTACGCTCCGTACGGCGGGGCGGTCGGTCATCCGACCCATTGGGGAGTCACGCATGACAGAGACCGGCGCCGTGACCGAGTCCGAGGCGGTGCCCCGGACCGGAACGGCCGTGATCGAGACCCGCGGTCTCACCAAGCGGTACCGCGGCGGCCAGCTCGCCGTCGACGGCCTCGACCTCAGCGTCCCGGGCGGCAGCGTCTTCGGCTTCCTCGGGCCCAACGGCTGCGGGAAGACCACCACGATCCGGATGCTGATGGGTCTCATCGACCCGACGTCCGGCACCGCCCGGGTCCTCGGCCATCCCATGCCGCGCGCCGCCCGCACCGTACTCCCGCAGGTCGGAGCACTGATCGAAGGGCCCGCGCTGTACGGGTTCCTGACCGGCCGGGACAATCTTGTACGGTACGACTCCGCCGACCCGACCGCCGATCCGCGCACCCGCCGGGTCCGGGTCGCGACCGCGCTGGACCGGGTCGGGCTCGGCGCGGCGGCAGGCAAGAAGGCGAAGGCGTACTCGCTGGGCATGAAACAGCGCCTCGGCCTGGCCGCCGCCCTGCTCCAGCCGCGCCGCCTCCTCGTACTGGACGAGCCGACCAACGGACTGGACCCGCAGGGGATGCGCGAGATCCGCGCCCTGGTCCGGGAACTGGCGGCGGACGGCACCACCGTCTTCCTCTCCTCCCACCTCCTCGACGAGATCGAGCAGGTCTGTACGCATGCCGCCGTGATGGCCCGGGGCCGGCTGATCACCCAGGGCCCGGTCGCCGGCCTCGCGGCCGGCACCCGCGGCCGGCTCACCGTCACCACCCCCGACCCGGGCGACGCCGCCCGCATCCTCAAGGAGTTCGGCGTCACCGGCATCACCGCCGACGGTGACCGGGTGAGCGCCGAGGCCCCGCCGGCCGACGTCGAACTCGCGGACCTGAACGGGGCGCTGGTCCGCGGCGAGGTGCGCGTACGGTCGTTCGGCGTCGAGCGGGCCTCGCTGGAGGACGCCTTTGTCGCACTCACCGGAGAGGGTTTCGATGTCGCAGGCTGAAGCAGTCGGACCGGCGGGAGCGGGCCGGTCCCGCAACCCGCTGTGGACCTTCGGGATCCTCCGCTCCGAACTGACCACGACGCTGCGCCGCTGGCGCACGCTCGCGCTCCTCGGGGTGCTGGCCGCCGTCCCCGTACTGATCGGGATCGCGGTGCGGATCGAGACGAGCGACGGCTCGTCGGCCGGCCCGGGCGGGGGCGGCGGCCCGGCGTTTCTGTCCCAGGTGACCAACAACGGCCTGTTCCTGGTCTTCGCCGCCCTCTCCGTGACCCTGCCGGTCTTCCTCCCGATGGCCGTCGGCGTCGTCGCGGGGGATTCGATCGCGGGCGAGGCCGGTGCGGGCACCCTGCGTTATCTGCTGGTCGCGCCCGCGGGCCGGACCCGGCTGTTGCTCGCCAAGTACGCCTCCACGCTGGTGTTCTGCCTGGTCGCGACGGTGGTCGTGGCGGCGTCGGCACTGGCCGTCGGGGCGTTGCTGTTCCCGGTCGGCGAAGTCACGACGATCTCCGGGACGCAGATCGGCTTCGGCGAAGGGCTGCTGCGGGCCGGGCTGATCGCGGTGGCGGTGGCGGCGTCGCTCATCGGGTTCGCGGCGCTCGGGCTGTTCATCTCGACGCTCACCGGCAGCGGGATCGCGGCGATGGCCACGACGGTCGGGGTACTGATCACGGTGCAGATCCTGGACTCGATCCCGCAGCTGAGCGGTATGCACCCGTATCTGTTCCCGCACTACTGGCTGTCCTTCGCGGACCTGCTGCGCGACCCCGTCTACTGGGACGACGTGGTCAAGAACCTGGGGCTGCAGGGGCTGTACGCGGCGGTGTTCGGCTCGGCCGCCTGGGCACGCTTCACAGCGAAGGACATCACGGCCTGAGCGGCGGGGTGTTCGCGGTTCCGCCCGTGCCGTCGGCCGGGCGAGCCGTCCCCCGATCGGCTCGTCGCGGCACGAACGGCACGAACGGTGCGAACATCAGGAACGACACGGTACGTTCCGTTTCTGCCTCTGCATTGTTCGACTTCTGGCGACGCCCTGTCAACAAGGATTGGACTGAACACCCCTATGCTCACCGAATGATCACATCGCCGAGTTCACTGCGCCGTAGCGAGCGATCACGACGGGCGACCCTGGACGCCGCCCTCGCACTGTGCACGGAGAAGGGGTACGGCCGCGTCACCATCGAGGCGATCGCGGCCCGGGCGGGCGTCAGCAAGAAGACGATCTACCGCTGGTGGCCGTCGAAGAGCGCGGTGCTGCTGGAGGCGTTCACGGAGGCGCTGGTCGACGCCACGCCGTTCGTCGACACCGGCGACATCGCCGCCGACATCCGTACCCATGTGACGGGCGCGGTGAGACTGCTCTCCACGCCGCCGTTCGGCCCGGCTTACGCCGGGATCCTCTCCGAACTCCACCACGACGACGAACTCGCCGAAACGGTCCGGACCCAGCTGATCGAACCCCGCTTCGCCGAGGCGGTGGCCCGGCTGGGCCGAGCCCAGGAGCAGGGTCAGATCCCGCCGGGCGCGGATCTGCCGCTGGCCGTGGAGATGCTCTACGGACCGGTCTACTACCGCCATGTGCTGCGCAAACCGGGCCAGGACGAGGCGACGGTCGCCGCACTGGTCACGCATGTGCTCCGGGCGCTGGGCGCACCAAGCGCGTGAGATGAGGCGCCGTCAGCCGAAGAAGGTCTTGGCGCGGGTGAGGGCGGCCGTGTCGCCCAGTACGTCACCGGGCCGGGTGCCGACTCCCAGCAGCATCCCGCCCCACTCCATCCGCATGTACGAGGCGATGGTCCGCAGCGTCCCCGTCGCCGGTTCGGCGACGCTGCGATCGGACGTCGCCAGCGCCGTGACGCCCCACAAGGTCCGCCCGCCCATCCGCTGCTTGAAGTCGAGGCCGGGCACCCGCATCCACCCCGACCAGTGGTCCAGATACCGCTTGGTGGAGGTGGACATGGCGTACCAGTACAGCGGTGACGCGAGCACCAGATCGGTCGCGCCGAGCGTCGCGTCCAGCAGGGTGGCGGCGTTGCCGGTGGGGGCGGGGTAGCGGCCCTCGCCGTCGTGCCGCAGGTCCTCGAAGTCGGGGAGTGTCAGTTCGTTCAGGTTCAGCCAGCGCTGCTCGGTCTCGGGCGGCAGCTGTTCGGCGGCGAGCCGCGCGAGTTCCTCGGTGTTGCCGTCAGTACGGCTGCTGCCGAGCAGGAACAGAAACGTACGAGTGGTCATGGCTGGTCCCCCGTGAACGGTTGCGTGCTGCGACTGTGTGCGCCTGCACCATATGCGCGTGCATATAGTTTTGGGAACGGGTGCGCGCCGCTTCCGCCGGCCGGCGCCGCACGGATGCCGCTCCGGGGGCGGCTCAGCCGAACACGCGCTCCAGCACCACCGCGACCCCGTCGTCCCCGTTCGACAGCGTCACCTCGTCCGCTGCCGCACGCAGGTCCGGATGGGCGTCGGCCATCGCGACCCCGTACCCGGACCGGCGGAACATCGGCAGGTCGTTGGGCATGTCCCCGAACGCGATCGTGGCAGCCGGATCCACGCCCAGGGCTTCGGCGGCCAGCGCGAGCCCGGTGCCCTTGTCGACGCCGTACGGCTGGAGTTCGACCGTGCCGGGGCCGGACAGTGTGACGGTGGCCAGATCGCCGACGACCGCGCGGGCCGCGGCAGCCAGTGCGTCGTCGGTGAGTTCGGGGTGGCGGACGAGGACCTTGACGATCGGGGTGGCCCACAACTCGTCCCGGTGGTCTGTCCGCTGGGCGGGCAGGGCCGGGTGCGGCATCAGGTAGCCCGGCTCGATCAGCGTCCGGCCCTCGGGCCCGTCCTGGTCCACGGCCGCGAAGACCGGACCCACCTGGGCCTCGATCTTGCCGAGCGCGGTGTCGGCCAGGTCCCGGTCCAGAGTGGCCGCGTGCACCATGCGCCCGGTCCCGGCGTCGTACAGCTGCGTGCCCTGGCCGCAGACCGCGAGACCCCGGTAGTCCAGCTCCGCGAGCAGATTCCGTATTCCCGGCACCGGCCGCCCGGTGACCACGAGATGGAGTGCCCCCGCCGCGGCGGCCAGGGCGAGCGCGGCGCGGGAGCGGGGGCTGACGGTGTCGTCGTGGCGCAGCAGAGTGCCGTCCAGGTCCGTCGCGACAAGGGCATATGCGGGTGGGATGGGCATGGGCCAAGCCTAGGGAGATCCGCTTCCTGTCGTACGGCCCTGACCTGCGCGGACGGTCCGGGTTCGGGACACGGCGGCGACCCGGCAGGGGCATAGCCGGAGGAACAGCCCAGAGCGGGAGGCCCGGACCCGCCCCGGCATCACTGCACGCAGAACTCGTTGCCCTCCGGATCGGCCACCACCCACCAGGTGCCCACCCGGCTCCTCCACCTTGTGCAGTCGTGTCGCAAGGGGTGGGTCTCCGGGGCCACGGGCGGCGCACTGCTGTCCACCGTCACCCGCGACGCGGTGGAGCTCTTTGCCGGGCCGTTCGCGCGCCGCATCCGTGAATGCGACGCTCACGACTGCCAGTTGCTGTTCATCGACACCTCGCGGGCCGGCGGGCGGCGCTGGTGCGCGATGGCGCGGTGCGGAAAGGGCGCACCGCGCCCGTCATCACGAAGGGGACGGGTGAGCCGACGGGGCTCACCCGGGACGCCTGCGCCCCCGGCCGACGGTCCGGACCGTTGCCCGCGACGCCCCACGCCGTCGGCTGTGAGGTACCTTCGCGCAGGTCAGCCAGTGGCGACAACAGCCTCCACTGCCCCGCCGTCCAGAACAGGCGCCCCGTGACCAACCCGCCCGACAGCAGCCAGTCCATACGGTCCGTCAGGACCTCGACGGCTCGGATCCGTATTCGCCCGGTCCTCGCCGCCGTCCTCCTGGCAGCCCTGCTCACCGCCTGCGGCAGCAGCTCCGACGAGCCCAGTAGCCGCGGCGGCCACGCTGTGCCCACCGGTCCCGTCGGCTCAGGGGTGGTCGACGGCACCGTGCCGAGCCCGCCCGACCGCACCGTCTCGGGACTGCGCGACGACACCCGCCACGTCACGCGGAAGACCACCACGGGCACCCGGCCGCGGATGGTCAAGCGCTGCACGACCCGAGTCAGGAAGGTCAAACACACCTCCACCAGCGGCACGGGCCGCAGGAAGAGGACCCGATCCTGGTACACCGACGACTCCTACAAGGACTGCAAGAAGGTCCAGCAGGGCACCACGAGCTACACCCGTGTCGTGCGCCGGGCGCGCTGGTGCGTCGAACTCGACAATGTCGGTGGCAAGTCCACCGTGGACGACGTCTGGTACGAGGTCGAGTCGGACGTCTACCACAAGGCCATCCAGCTGAAGGAGGGCGCCAAGCTGTCCTTCACTCCGCTGCGCAGGGGCTGTTGACTCACGCCGGCCGGTCGAGGTAGTCCACCACGGCCCGGCCGTCCGTGGCCGGAGCGATCAGACCCACGTGGTTGTCGGGCCGGACCAGGACGAGGGTGTCCTCACCCGGCACGATCCCGTACGCCGAGTGGGCATGGCCCTCGTCGTCGGCCAGGCCGTCCGTGTTCGCCGGGTCCAGCGCGTAAGCCCGCAACGCGTCGCCGTACTTGGCGGCCGCCTCCCGTAGTGCCTCGGCCGTGCCCGCGCCGAAGCCCAGCAGGGTGAAGTGCGGTCCGGCGAATGCGTCGAACAGGCGGATCGGTGCGCCGGTCGCGGTCTTGCGGCAGGGGGCGTCAGGGGCGCGGTCGCCCGCCCGCAGCGGACCGTTGGAATTCCCGCCCGTGCCGTCGCGGGAGAGGGAGCTCCAGCGGTAGCCGCGGCTCAGGCCGGTGGTCTCCGGGCTGGCCGCCGCATCCAGCCCGCCGCCCGGCTCCTCGATCGCTTCGAGTGTCGCCCGCAACCGCTCGGAGGTGATGTCCAGCGTCCAGGAGGCGACCGGCAGCCGCTCCTCCTCGTAGGTGTCGAGCAGAGCCGGTCCTGCCTGGCCGCCGACGACCAGCGCAAGCTTCCAGCCCAGGTTGAACGCGTCCTGGATCCCGGTGTTCATGCCCAGACCGCCCGCCACCGAGTGCACGTGCGCGGCGTCGCCGGCCAGGAACGCGCGGCCCACCCGGTAGCGGTCGACCATTCGGACATTGACCCGGTACGTGGACAGCAGGGTGGCGTTCGACAGGTGGGTGGCCGGCAGTCCGGTGTGCCGGGCGAAGAGCCGGCGGAAGCTCTCCAGCGACGGGAGGACGGGTGCTCCCGAGGCGTCGGTCTCGGGTCCCGCCTGGAACCACCAGCCCGACCGCGTACCCGGGATCGGGCACAGCATCACGGCGCCGTCCTCGTCGAACCACTGGTGCCAGTAGCCGCGGTCGAGGCCGTCCGCCTCGACGTCGCCGCAGACCATCATCTGCCCCTCGTTCGTCTGCCCTTCGAACGGGATGCCGAGGATCTTCCGTACCGCGCTGTGGCCGCCGTCGCAGCCCACCACGTAACGCGCCTCGATGTCCCTGCCGTCGGCGAGCGACGCGGTCACCGAGTCCGGTCCCTCCTTCAACCCTGTTACCTCGGCCGACAGTTCCACCTGCACGCCGTACTCCGCGAGGCGGGACCGCAGGATCTCCTCCAGCTTCCACTGGGAGATGAGCCACCCCCGGTCGTACGGGGTGTCCGGCGTCGGGCGCGATTCCGCGTACGGGTCGGTGTCGGTGATCGGCACCCCGTTGCGGTACTTGCGCATGGGCAGTGGCGCCGAGCCGGCTGCCAGGATCTCCTCGACGACGCCGAGATCCGCCAGGACCTCCAGGGAGCGGGGGTTGGGCCCCTTGGCCCGCGAGCTGCGCGGGAACTCGGGGGACTTGTCGATGATCCGTACGGGGACCGAGCGGCGGGCGAGGTCGCAGGCGAGGGTGAGTCCCGTCGGTCCGGCCCCCACGATCAGGACGGCGGCCGCGGGCGGGGATGCGGTCATGGGTACTCCTCGATTGCGGTTCCGTGGGCATCCAGGAAAACGCAACGAAGTTAAAAAAGCAACCGGGTAACATTTGACTGTCGACCGTGGTCGCCCGGGCGTCGCAGGCGGCGCGTGCCACCGCGATCCGGCCCACCGATGGAGATGGCGACGCCGGGCGCGCCGGTCACTGCCCTCGGGCTGCGTACGGGGAAGAGCTCCCGTCGGCCGGAAGCTGATGCGGAAGACGCTGCGACGACGGCTGCGTCTGCGCCGACGCGGCAAGCTGCGCCGCCTGCGCCCTCGTCCGCCGCGCCGTCCGGAACGCGTCCCACGTCAGCAGTGTGAGCGCCAGCCACACCAGCGCGAACCCGGCCCAACGCTCCGGCGGCATCGCCTCATGGAAGTACAGGATGCCGAGGCCGAACTGGAAGACCGGCGCCAGATACTGCAGGAGGCCCAGCGTCGAGAGCGGTACGCGGATCGCTGCGGCCCCGAACAGGACCAGCGGTGCGGCCGTCACGACACCCGTCGCGGCGAGCAGCGCCGCATGGCCCGCACCCGCGGACACGAACGTCGCGTCGCCCTGCGCCCCGAGCCACAGCAGATACCCGAGCGCGGGCACGAACAGCACCGCGGTCTCTGCGCTGAGCGACTCCAGGCCGCCCATGTTGACCTTCTTCTTCACCAGGCCGTACGTCGCGAAGGAGAACGCCAGCGTCAACGAGATCCACGGCGGACCCCCGTATCCGATCGCCAGCACGAGCACCGCCGCGACGCCGGTGCCGACCGCCACCCACTGCACCGGGCGCAGCCGTTCGCCGAGGAGCAGGACGCCCATGGCGATGGTGACCAGCGGGTTGATGAAGTAGCCGAGTGACGCCTCGACGACATGGCCGTTGTTCACGGACCAGATGTACAGGCCCCAGTTGACGGTGATGACGGCCGCGGCGACCGCGATCAGTCCCAGCTTCTTCGGCTGCCGTACCAGCTCGCCGATCCATGCCCAGCGGCGCAGCGCGAGCAGCGCGAGGCCGACGACGGCGAGCGACCAGACCATGCGGTGGGCGAGGATCTCGATGGCCCCGGACGGCTTCAGCAGCGGCCAGAAGAGCGGGACGAGTCCCCACAGGCCGTACGCGCCGAAGCCGGACAGCAAGCCCGCCCGCTGTTCATTTGTCCCCGCCACGGGCCCTCCCGGCATCCTCCGCGTCAGCCATTCGGCTGCACCGTCAACTGCACGACGGTAACGCCACGAGGGCCCGGTGTCATACCCGTATTGCGATACGGTCATGACGCCGGGCCGGCCCGGTCGAGGAAGCGCCCTATGCGGCGGCGACCGCGGCGGCCACCGTCTCGGCGAGCGGCGTCGTCGGGCGGCCGATCAGGCGGGCCAGGTCACCGTTCGTCCCGGCGAGCAGCCCGCGCGCGATCGCCTCGTCGACGTCGACCAGGATCGCCGCGAACCCCTCGGGCAGGCCGGCGCCGACCAGGATCTCCTGGTGCACGGCGGCGGGGACTGCGGTGTAGGCGATCTCCTTGCCGGTGGCCTTCGACACCTCGGCCGCGTACTCGGCGAACGACCAGGCCGCATCGCCGCTCAGCTCGTAGGCCTTGCCGAGGTGGCCCTCGCCGGTCAGTACGGCGGCTGCCGCGGCTGCGTAGTCGGCACGCGTGGCGGAGGCGACCCGGCCCTCGCCCGCGTTGGAGACGACGGCGCCGTGTGCCAGGACCGGGGCGAGGTTCGCCGTGTAGTTCTCGGTGTACCAGCCGTTTCGCAGGAAGGTGTGGGGCAGGCCCGAGTCGAGGATCAGCTGCTCGGTGATCTTGTGTTCGGCGGCCAGCTGGAAGTCGGCGTCGGGGCCGCCCAGCACGCCGGTGTACGCGAGCTGCGCGACGCCCGCCGCCCTGGCCGCGTCGATGACCGCGGTGTGCTGCGGCACGCGCTTGCCGACCTCGTTCCCGGAGATGAGCAGAACCCGGTCCCCGGCCTTGAAGGTGCCGGTGAGGGTCTCGGGCCGGTCGTAGTCGGCGATCCGCAGCTCGACGCCGCGGGCGGCCGGGCCGGCGGCCTTCTCCTTGTTGCGGACGACAGCGGCGATCTCGCTCGCGGGCACGGTGGCCAGCAGCTCGTCGACGACGAGACGGCCGAGCTCTCCGGTGGCTCCGGTGACGACGATGCTCATGGGGGGTTTCTCCTCTTTGGTTGCTCTGGTCCTCGTTCGGGTTCTCTGTCACTCACCCTAGGAGCAGCACTAACCAAGGGAAAGTACCCACTCTGAAGTAAGGTACTGGTATGAGCGTGAGCAAGGTGCCGGATGTGAACCGGCAGATGTGCCCCTCCCGGCTGGTGCTCGAACACGTCACCAGCCGCTGGGGCGTCCTCGTCCTCGCCGCCCTGCTGGAGCGCTCGTACCGGTTCAGCGAACTGCGCCGCGAGGTCGGCGGCGTCAGCGAGAAGATGCTGGCCCAGACCCTCCAGACACTGGAGCGCGACGGATTTGTGCACCGGGACGCCAAGCCGGTGATCCCGCCACGGGTGGACTACACGCTCACCGAGCTGGGCAAGGAGGCCGCCGAGCAGGTGTGGGGGCTTGCGCGCTGGACCGAGCGGCGCCTCGACGCCGTACACGCGGCCCGCGAGACGTACGACGCGCGGAAGGCGACGCAGGACCGGCCGGGCTGAGGCGGCCAGGCGGCAGTCGGTTGCAGGTGGGCAGGCGGCGCTCAGTCGGGTTGAGGGGCCCGCCCCTCCGCCAGCGCCCGCAGCGCGCGCGAGACGTCGAACGGCAGGATCGTCACCGCCACGTGCGGCAACTGCCCCAGCGCGATGGCCATCGCCTCGCCGGTGCCCCGGTGCAGGATCTTCCCGAGCGCGTTGGAATACAGCCGCCGCGGCACGAGCACCGTCAGCGAGGTCTCCCCGTCCGCCGTGGTCCGGGTCGCGAGCTCCTTCATCGCATGACGCAGCCGCCGGTCCGGGCATGCCACCAGCTCCAGCGACACGGACGTCGCGCCCGTCGCCTCCCACCGGGCGGCCAGCCGCCTGCCGTGCGTCTCGTCGATCGAGAAGTGCACCGCCCGGATCTCGTCCGGACGCAGCTCGTGGGCGTACCGCAGCGCCTTCAGCGTCGCCAGATCGAGCGTGTCGACGAGTACGAAGACCAGATGGCGCCGGACCCGCGGCCGGTCGGCGCCCGGTGCCTGGATGCTCTGCAGCGCGGCGGCCTCACGCCGGTACTCGCGGTTGATCCGCATCAGCGCCCAGACGCCGAGCGGGAAGACCACCACGACCAGCCAGGCGCCCTCGGTGAATTTGGTGACCGCGAAGATCAGCACCACGGCGGCAGAGATGACCGCGGCCAGCCCGTTGACCACGATCTTCACCCGGCGGTACGGCTCGCGGCGGCGCAGGTGGTACGCGGTGAGGCCGGACCCGGCCATGGTGAACGCGGTGAACACACCGATCGCGTACAGCGCCACCAGCCTGTCCACGCTGGCGCCGGTGGCCAGCAGCAGCGCCAGCGAGACCACGGTCAGCGCGATGATCCCGTTGGAGAACGCCAGCCGGTGCCCGCGCCGGGTCAGCACCCGCGGCAGGAACCGGTCCGCGGCCACAAAGCTGGCGAGGAACGGGAAGCCGGTGAACGGCGTGTTGGCGCCCGTATAGAGGACCAGCGCGGTCGCCAGCTGTACGAAGATCAGCCCGACCATCCCCAACGGCCCGTTGCCGAAGGCGAGATGGGCCTCCTGCGCGATGACGGTCGGCGTGCCGTCGGTGTACGGGACGGCGTGCGTGAAGTGAGCCAGGGTGGAGACGCCGAGGACGAGGACGCCGAGCACACAGCTCATGGTGATGAGCGTGCGGCGGGCGTTGCGGCCCTGCGGCTCGCGGAACGCGGAGATGCCGTTGGAGATCGCTTCGAGTCCGGTGAGCGACGAGCCGCCGTTGGCGAAGGACCGCAGCACGATGAAGAGCGAGGCGCCGTAGAGCCAGCCGTTGCCAGGCGTGCCCAGCTGCACCACCCCCGGCGCGTGCAGATCGGCGTGCGGCAGCCCGCCCGTCAGCCCGCGCGCGCCGGCGACGACCAGCACCAGACCGACCGCGGCCATGAAGATATAGGCGGGCAGCGCGAAGGTCCGGCCCGCCTCGCGGATACCACGCAGATTCCCGTACGCGAGCAGCACGATCACCGCTACGGAGACCGGCAGCTGCAGATGGTCCAGGCCGGTCCAGCCGCCCCCGATCAGATGGGCCAGCGAGATGAGGGCGTTGGTACCGGCCGACACCTGGACGGCGACGGTCACGATGTAGTCGACAAGCAGCGCCACGGAGGCGATCTGCGCGATGTTCGGCCCGAAGTTCTCCCGGGCGACGACGTACGAACCGCCCGCCCGGGTGTAGATCATGACGACATCGCTGTAACAGAGCGTCAGGAGCAGCAGGACGAGCAGGATCGCGCCGGTCACCGGCATGAGCAGGGTGAAGGCCGCCGCGCCGACGACGGGCACGAGGACCCGCAGCATCTCCTCGGAGCCGTACGCGGACGAACTGATGCAGTCGGAGGCAAGTACCCCGAGCGCCGTCCGGTTGCTCAGTTTCTCGTCGCTGATGCGCTCGGTGGTGAGGGGCTTGCCGAGCAGATGTCGTTTGATGCGGTACGCAGGACGGTCCAGGGCCATGGGCACATGAGAACGGGTGCCGGGCCGGGAGCGGTGAAGACTCCCCGGTCCGGCACCCGTACGGTGTGCCCGTTCGCGTCCCAGGGCCTGTCTCGCGGATCCTGCCGGCTCGTGGGCCGATCCGAGAGCAAGGCCCTACCCGACGACCGTCCAGTTGTCGTTGCCGGCGAGCAGTGCGGCCAGATCGCCCTTGCCGTTCTGCTCGACCGCGGTGTCGAGCTGCTCGGCCATCTGCGTGTCGTAGACCGGGCGCTCCACGCTGCGCAGCACCCCGATCGGGGTCTGGTGCAGAGTGTCGGGGTCGGCGAGCCGGGACAGCGCGAACGCCGTGGTCGGGCTGGCGGCGTGCGCGTCGTGGATCAGGACCTGCGACTCGTTCTCCGCGGTGACCTCGACGACCTTGAGATCGCCGGTGGCCGGGTCGCGTACGACACCCTTGGACTGCCCGGTGCCGAAGCGGATCGGCTGCCCGTGCTCCAGCCGGATCACCGCGTTCTCGGCCTGGTCCTTGTCCTTGAGGACCTCGAACGCGCCGTCGTTGAAGATGTTGCAGTTCTGGTAGATCTCCACCAGCGCCGTACCCGGGTGGGCCGCCGCCTCGCGCAGCACGCTCGTGAGGTGCTTACGGTCGGAGTCCACGGTGCGGGCGACGAACGACGCCTCCGCGCCGAGGGCCAGCGACACCGGGTTGAAGGGGGCGTCGAGCGAGCCCATCGGCGTCGACTTGGTGATCTTGCCGACCTCGCTCGTCGGTGAGTACTGGCCCTTGGTGAGCCCGTAGATCCGGTTGTTGAACAGCAGGATCTTCAGGTTCACATTGCGGCGCAGCGCGTGGATCAGGTGGTTGCCGCCGATGGACAGCGCGTCGCCGTCACCCGTGACGACCCAGACGGACAGGTCGCGCCGCGACGAGGCCAGGCCGGTGGCGATGGCCGGGGCGCGGCCGTGGATCGAGTGCATCCCGTACGTGTTCATGTAGTACGGGAACCGGGAGGAGCAGCCGATGCCGGAGACGAAGACGATGTTCTCCTTCGCCAGACCGAGCTCGGGCATGAAGCCCTGCACGGCGGCGAGGACCGCATAGTCACCGCAACCGGGGCACCAGCGCACTTCCTGGTCGGACTTGAAGTCCTTCATGGACTGCCTGGCCTCGGCCTTGGGCACCAGCTGCAGGGCGGGGAGCCCGGTAGGGAGTGCCTGGTCGGTGTTAGGCATCGATGGCCTCCTTGAGAGCTGTCGCGAGCTGCTCGGCCTTGAACGGCATACCGTTGACCTGGTTGTAACTGTGGGCGTCGACCAGATACTTCGCCCGGACGAGCGCAGCCAGCTGGCCGAGGTTCATCTCCGGGACGACCACCTTGTCGTAACGCTTCAACACCTCGCCGAGATTCCTCGGGAAGGGGTTGAGGTGGCGCAGATGGGCCTGGGCGATCGGATGCCCGCCCGCGCGCAGTCGGCGGACGGCGGCGGTGATCGGGCCGTACGTGGAGCCCCAGCCCAGGACCAGGGTCCGGGCGCCGGCCGGGTCGTCGACCTCCAGGTCGGGGACCTCGATGCCGTCGATCTTCGCCTGGCGGGTGCGGACCATGAAGTCGTGGTTCGCCGGGTCGTACGAGATGTTGCCGGTGCCGTCCTGCTTCTCGATGCCGCCGATGCGGTGTTCGAGACCGGGGGTGCCGGGAACGGCCCACGGGCGGGCCAGGGTGTGCGGGTCGCGCTTGTACGGCCAGAACACCTCGGTGCCGTCGGCCAGCTCATGATTGGGCCCGGTGGCGAACTGCACGCGCAGGTCCGGCAGTTCGTCGATGCCCGGGATCCGCCACGGCTCGGAGCCGTTGGCGAGATAGCCGTCCGAGAGCAGGAAGACCGGGGTGCGGTACGTCAGTGCGATCCGGGCCGCGTCGATCGCGGCGTCGAAGCAGTCGGCCGGGGTCCTCGGAGCCACGATCGGCACCGGGGCCTCGCCGTTGCGCCCGTACATTGCCTGGAGCAGGTCCGCCTGCTCGGTCTTGGTGGGCAGACCGGTGGACGGGCCACCGCGCTGGATGTCGATGACGAGCAGCGGCAGTTCGAGCGAGACGGCGAGACCGATGGTCTCCGACTTCAGGGCCACACCGGGCCCGGACGTCGTCGTCACGGCGAGCGAGCCGCCGAACGCCGCGCCGAGCGCGGCACCGATACCCGCGATCTCGTCCTCCGCCTGGAAGGTGCGGACGCCGAAGTTCTTGTGCTTGCTGAGCTCGTGCAGGATGTCGGAGGCCGGGGTGATCGGGTACGAGCCCAGGTAGAGCGGCAGATCCGCCTGCCGGCTCGCGGCGATCAGCCCGTACGACAGGGCGAGGTTCCCGGAGATGTTCCGGTACGTACCGGTGGGGAAGGCGTGCGAGGCGGGCGCCACCTCGTAGCTGACCGCGAAGTCCTCGGTCGTCTCACCGAAATTCCAGCCCGCCCGGAACGCGGCCACGTTCGCCTCGGCGATCTGCGGCTTCTTGGCGAACTTCGCCCGCAGGAACGCCTCGGTGCCGTCGGTCGGCCGGTGGTATATCCAGGAGAGCAGCCCGAGCGCGAACATGTTCTTCGAACGCTCGGCCTCCTTGCGGGAGAGCCCGAACTCCTTCAGCGCCTCGATCGTCAGCGTCGTCAGCGGCACCGGATGGACGTTGTACGCCTGCAGCGAGCCGTCCTCCAGCGGACTGGTCTCGTAGCCCACCTTCGCCATCGGGCGCTTGGTGAACTCATCCGTGTTGACGATGATTTCGGCACCGCGCGGCACATCGCCGATGTTCGCCTTCAGCGCCGCGGGGTTCATCGCGACCAGCACGTTCGGGGCGTCGCCCGGCGTGAGGATGTCATGGTCGGCGAAGTGCAACTGGAACGACGAGACGCCCGGCAGGGTGCCTGCGGGGGCCCGGATCTCGGCCGGGAAGTTCGGCAGCGTCGACAGGTCGTTCCCGAACGACGCCGTCTCCGAGGTGAACCGGTCACCTGTGAGCTGCATACCGTCTCCGGAGTCACCCGCGAAGCGAATGATCACCCGGTCCAGGCGGCGGATCTCTTTCCCGTCGGCGCCCGGTGTGGAGGAGTGGGGGGCTCGCTGCTCCCCGAGAACAGCCTCACTGGCCTGATCGGCGTCATTGGCCTCATCGGCCTGGTCGGCTGGGCTACTGACCTGGCTGGTCACTGAACTGGACCTCCCTCGGGGCGGCGGCTCGGGACCGTCCGGCCCGCCGGCGGTCCCAAGGCCCACCCTACGTCGGTAAGGGTCACCTTCCCCGGACCGGTCACATGGTGGACGCCACTATGAGACGCCTTTTTGTGCTGCTTTGCCATATTTCGCGAACCCCCTGGGCTGTCCGTCGGTGTGGCCGGGCGCTCGCCGGCGCTCATTCCGCGACCCGGGTATGGTCACCGGCCGTTACCTGACAGGGTGTCAGGCAATTAGGAGTTGAGGTAGGTCAGAACGGCCAGGACCCGTCGGTGATCCCCCTCACTGGGCGACAGGCCGAGCTTCAGGAAGATGTTGCTGACGTGCTTCTCCACCGCGCCGTCGCTCACCACCAGCTGCTTCGCGACCGCCGAGTTGGTCCGCCCCTCCGCCATCAGACCGAGCACCTCGCGCTCGCGTGGCGTCAGCCCGGCCAGGACGTCCTGCTTACGGCTCCGGCCCAGCAGCTGAGCCACAACTTCAGGGTCCAGCGCCGTGCCACCCTGCGCCACCCGGACCACGGCGTCCACGAACTCACGGACCTCCGCCACCCGGTCCTTCAGCAGATAGCCCACACCACGGCTGCTGCCGGCCAGCAACTCGGTGGCGTACTGCTCCTCGACATACTGCGAAAGGACCAGGACCCCGATGCCCGGGTACTCCTTGCGCAGCCGTACCGCCGCCCGCACGCCCTCGTCGGTGTGGGTCGGCGGCATCCGCACATCGGCGACGACCACATCGGGCAGCTCGCCCTGCTCGGCAAGATCGCCCAGAGTCTTGATCAGAGCCTCGGCGTCCCCCACCCCCGCGACGACGTCATGCCCGAGATCGGTCAGCAATCGGGTGAGCCCCTCCCGGAGCAGTACCGAATCCTCGGCAATGACCACTCGCACCCTGTCCTCCACCACGACGCCCTGTCCCCCTGTTGCTGTCCGTCGGCTCCGCCGCCGACCCGATCCGTCCCTCGTGCCCCCAGCATCCCAGCATCGGTCCGCGGACGGGGGCTGTGACGGACGTTTGTGTACGGGCGGGGACGCGACGGAGGCGCCCGGACGGGATCCGGGCGCCGCACGACGATTCGTACCTGCGTATGGATGTGCTGAGCGAGATGTGCTGCGCGACAATGTTCGTGTGTGACGCGCTCTCCGCGAGGTCTCCGCCTCAGCCACGCCAGGGGAGCTCGGCCGTGACCCTCGTCGGGCCGCCCACCGGGGAATCGACGACAAGGACACCGTCGACCGCGTCCAGCCGCTCGGCCAGACCGGCGATACCACTGCCCGCCGACAGATTCGCGCCACCCCGCCCGTTGTCGGTGACCTGGAGCAGCAGCCGGTCGGCCGCACGCCACACGTCAACCGTCGCGCGCGTTGCCTGCGCGTGCTTGCTGACGTTCTGCAGCAGTTCGGACACGGTGAAGTAGGCGATGCCCTCGATGGCCTGCGCGGGCCGGGACACCAGGTCCACCTCGACCGTCACCGGGACGGTGCAGCGGGAGGCGATGGCGGAGAGTGCGGCGTCCAGGCCGCGGTCGGTGAGGACGGCGGGGTGGATGCCGCGGGCGAGATCGCGGAGCTCCTGGAGGGCGACCTTCACCTCGCCGTGCGCCTCGTCGACCATGCGGGCGGCCGCCTCCGGGTCCTCGGTGAGCTTCTCCTTCGCCAGACCCAGATCCATCGCCAGGGCGACGAGGCGGGCCTGGGCGCCGTCATGCAGATCGCGCTCGATGCGCCGCAGGTCGGCGGCGGCCGTGTCCACGACCACCCCGCGGTCCGACTCCAGCTCGACGACGCGCGACGCCAGCCGCGACGGCCCGAGCAGGCCGTACACCATCACCCGGTCCACGGACGCCAGACCGCGGATGATCCACGGGGTGAGGAGGACGAGTACCAGACCGAACGCGCTGGTCGCGGCCAGCTCGAACGGCGAGTCGAGATAGACGCTGTGCGTGGCGTCGCCGTACAACTGAATGCCGTCGATCCCCGCGTACGCAGGGAACACCCACTGCCACAGCGGGTAGCTGAACGCCGCCCATCCGTACGTCCAGAACGTCAACGACACGGTGAAGGCGAAGACCGACCACGGGAAGTGCAGCAGCGCGTAGAGCAGATGCCGCCAGGACACCCCGCTCTTCAGGACCGCCCCCACCCACGCCATCAGGCCGCCCGTCCTGCCGCGCACCGGAGCCGGCTCCGCCACCTCCAGGTTCAGCAGCCCCCGCGCCCGGGCCCGCTCCATCACGCCGAAGCCGCGGCACATCGCCAGACCGAGGGCGAGGACCGGGATGCCGAGAAAGGTGATCAGCAGGCCCGCGCCCAGTGATGTCATGGTGACCGCGAAGCTGAAGAGCACCACGCTGATCGGCAGACTCAGCAGCAGATAGCCGAACTCGCGCCAGGTCCTCGCCTCCAGCGGCGCGCGCAGTACCGCCGGGAAGAAGTGCTTCACCGGGGGGTTGTTCCCGGGGCCGGCACCGGACCGCTGATGGTCCCGAGTGTCCGGTCGGTATGCCGTGGCCATGGGTGCCGTCCGTTTCTTCTTTCGGCGGTGGTCTTGTCCGGTACAGCCCGTACAGCGGCTGATACATCAAGGGTGCTGATCTGCGGGACGAGGCACCATGAGGCCGGTATCCCTCTTCGACCGGGGGTTTTCCCCACCCCCACTCCCGGCCACGCCCTCGGCCTCCGGGCTGCGGCTAATGGCGCTCCGCGGCGCCCGCGCCGTCCCGGTCCCGGTCCCGGTCCCGGTCCGGGCCCCGACCCTGGTCGCGGTCCCGCCAGGGCAGCTCCGCGGTGACCGTCGTCGGCCCGCCGACCGGCGAGTCGAGGACGAACAGCCCGTCGACCGCTCCCAGCCGCTCCGCCAGCCCCGACATCCCCGTACCGCCGTCCATCCGGGCCCCGCCCCGGCCGTCGTCGCTGACCCGGATCAGCAGTCGCTCCGCCGACCGCCAGACCTCGACGGACGCCGAGCGCGCCCCGCTGTGTTTGCTCACGTTCTGCAGCAGCTCGGAGACGGTGAAGTAGGCGATGCCCTCGATCGCCTCCGCCGGGCGCCCCGGCAGGTCCACCCCCACCCGCACGGGGACGGTGCAGCGGGAGGCGATGGCGGAGAGTGCGGCGTCCAGGCCGCGGTCGGTGAGGACGGCGGGGTGGATGCCGCGGGCGAGATCGCGGAGCTCCTGGAGGGCGACCTTCACCTCGCCGTGTGCCTCGTCGACCATGCGGGCGGCCGCCTCCGGGTCCTCGGTGAGCTTCTCCTTCGCCAGGCCGAGTCCCATGGCCAGGGCGACGAGGCGGGCCTGGGCGCCGTCATGCAGATCGCGCTCGATGCGCCGCAGGTCGGCGGCGGCCGTGTCCACGACCACCCCGCGGTCCGACTCCAGCTCGGCGATCCGGCGCTCCAGCTCGTCCGACGGCGAGAGCAGCCCGCGCGCCATCGCCCGGTCCGCATCGGTGAGCAGACGCGCGGTGAAGGGCAGCACGGGCCACAGAACGAACAGACTCACAAACGTCACCGTGAACGTGAGTACGCCCCAGGGCAGCCGGATGAACGAGTACAGCACCGCGCGCCAGCCCACCGGGTCCTTGAGACTCGACCACAGCCACGGAAAGAAGCCCTGGTCGTGACGGGCCATCGCCACCGAGCTCGGCTCGTCGATCCGTATCCCGAGCAGCCCCCGGGCCCGGGCCCGCTCCGCCCGGCCGAGCAGTCGCGCCCCCTGCAGCCCGGCGGCCAGCAGCGGCAGACCGATCACCGTGACCGAAAGCCCCACGCCGACACCGATCATGAAAACTGTGTAAACAAACCCGGCGAGCGCCATCGGCAGGTTGGACAGGAGATAGGAGATCTCCTTCCACGTCCACGGATCGAGGGCGAAGCGGGCGGGCGGCAGCCGGTCGCCGTCGGGCACCGGGGGGCTCATGGTCATACGCCCAGCCTGCCGGGCCGGACCTGCGCACGCCATGGGGTTCATGGGTGGGGTGAAGTAGGGATAACCCCACCCCTTGCCCGACGCGGCTGCTTACCGTCTCTTTAGCAGGGCCTAGACTCCCGTGCGTACAGATCGTCGAACAGGTATGAGGGAGCGGAGGGGCGGACGTGGCCTACGTGGCGGACCTGCCGGAATCGACCGTTCTCGCGTCGGACTACTTCGACAGCTACTCGGTGGTCGGACTGCTCGCACTGATCGGCGTGCTGTTCGTGGCCGTGGCCTTCGGGGCCGGACGACTGCTGCGCCCCGTGGTCCCGACACCGGAAAAGCTCCTTACGTACGAGTGCGGCGTGGACCCCGTGGGTGAAGGATGGGCACATACCCAGGTCCGTTATTACGTCTATGCCTTCCTGTACGTGATCTTCGCCGTCGACTCGATCTTCCTGTTTCCATGGGCGACCGTATTCGCCGCGCCGGGATACGGCGCGACGACGCTGGTGGAAATGTTCATCTTCCTCGGTTTCCTGGCCGTGGGACTGCTCTACGCATGGAAGAAGGGCGTCCTCGAATGGACGTGACGAGCCCGCAGACCCCCGAGCCGCAGCCCCGGCCCAAAACGACCCTGCTGCCGGAGCCGAAGCGGCTGGGCGTGCTGTCCCGGCTCGCGCCGGAGCCGATGAAGGTGGTCCTCAACTGGGGGCGCCGCTACAGCCTCTGGGTCTTCAACTTCGGCCTCGCGTGCTGCGCCATCGAATTCATCGCCGCGTCCATGGCCCGGCACGACTTCATCCGGCTCGGCGTGATCCCGTTCGCCCCCGGCCCCCGCCAGGCCGACCTCATGATCGTTTCCGGCACGGTGACGGACAAGATGGCTCCGGCCGTCAAGCGGCTGTACGAGCAGATGCCCGAGCCCAAGTACGTCATCTCCTTCGGTGCCTGCTCGAACTGCGGCGGCCCGTACTGGGACTCGTACTCCGTGACGAAGGGCGTCGACCAGATCATCCCCGTCGACGTCTACGTACCGGGCTGCCCGCCCCGGCCGGAGGCCCTGCTCCAGGGCATCCTCAAGCTGCAGGAGAAGATCGCCCGCGAGTCGCTGGGTGAGCGGTACGCGACGGGCGGCGGCAGCCGGCCCTCCACCGCCGCGCTGCGCAGCGGCCTGGTCGCCGCCCCGCCCGCACCGGGGGAGGACCGGAAGTGACCAGCACTCCCGCCACCGACGCGTACGACAGCCTGCCGGACGCCGTCACCGAACTCTTCGGCGAGGACGCCACGGCGGAGCACGCGTACGACCTGCTGACCGTCGACGTCCCGGCCACCGCCTGGATCGCCGCCCTCGAAACGGCCCGCGACCGGCTGGGCTGCACCTACTTCGACTGGCTGAGCGCCGTCGACGAACCGGGCACCGGCTTCCGCGTCTGCGCCCACGTCGCCGCCCCGGCACACGGCAAGGTCCGCCGACTCCTGATCCGTACGACAGTCCCGCACGATGCTGCCGTCCTTCCCACGGCCGTCGGCGTCTACTCGGGCGCCGCCTGGCACGAGCGCGAGACGCACGAGATGTTCGGCATCGGCTTCGAAGGCCACCCGCATCTGGTGCCGCTGCTGCTGCCCGAAGGCTTCGAGGGCCACCCGCTGCGCAAGGACTTCGTGCTGGCGGCCCGGGTCGCCAAGGCCTGGCCGGGCGCCAAGGAGCCGGGCGAATCCGAACACGGCGGACCGAAGCGCCGCACGATGCTGCCGCCGGGCGTCCCCGACCCGAACGAATGGGGCCCCCTCAAGGGCCAGCTCCCACCCGCCCCGACCCGCCCGGCCCGCACCGCCAGGGCCGCGGGCGACCGCCCGGTGCGCCGCGCCCGCAGTGTGAGCGAGGGGTCGGCGAGCCAGCAGCCGGAGGCGGCAGCGCCCGCTGCGAGTACGGAGACCACACCCCCGACCGCGCCCCCGCGCCGCACCCGCAGTGCGTCCCAGGGCTCGGCGAGCCGGCTGGGGGAGACGGCGGCGCCCGAGCCGGCAGCGACGGAACCGGCAACAACGGAACCGGCAACGACAGAACCGGCAACGACAGAACCGGCAACGACAGAACCGGCAACGACAGAACCGGCACCCCGCAGCACGGACGCGCCATGGCACAACGCCCGCCCGGCCTTCGACGAGACCCCGGAAGAGGGCTCCGCTCAGACCGTCGGCAAGACCGAGGAGCCGGGTGCCTCTCAGCCTCTCGGCACCCGGGAGCCGGGCACCTCTCAGCCCCTCCGGCGATCGAGGAGCGGGGATCCCGGGGCGGAGCCCCCGGTCCGGGAAGGGGCGGGCAGGGGAGAGGCCCCGCGCAGCGGCCCCGCCACCGAGACCCCGGACACCTCGGGCCAGCCCGAGTCCCCGGCGCAGCCCGACACCTCGGACCAGCCCGGCACC